>CADBQE010000272.1 GCA_902796695.1 uncultured Lachnospiraceae bacterium | reverse complement strand
TGCAAGGAGTATGTATTCTACTGGCTGTATTTTGAAGACTACGGTTATGTAGAGGCGATCGACCTGAAGACCGGGGCGGTGACCGATCTGGGCGGCCGGGGGGCCGACTGGGGCGCTCCGATGAGCATCTCCGACGGCCGGCTGACGGTGATCTCCCAGCCGGATTTTGGCCGGGGCACGCGCTCCGTCTACCGCGTTTACATATCTGCCATCCGGGACGGGGCCAGACTGGAAAAGGTGGTGGACAAGTCCGATTTCCTTTACGCCAACTCCTTCTTCTTTACCGAAGACGGAACGGTGCGCGTCGCGCCGAACGACGCGTTCGGACAGAAGAATTATTACTACCACGCCTCCTACGATCAGATCCGCGAGCTCAGGTGGCAGTATCAGAGCGACGAGACCCGGATGAGCATGAACCTGAACGAGGCGGACAGATCGCTGGCCTCTGCTCTGATCTCCAACGAGCTCCATTTCACGCTGGGCGAGGACCTGATCCTGATCGTGACCGGCCCGGATCCGGATGCGCCGCATCTTCAGCTGATCCGCATCCCGCAGTTTGATCTGAGCAAGGCGGAGACCGTGTCGGAATTCGACGCCCGCCTGGAAGGCGCCGGAAAATCGATGGACGGGCAGACGCTGTATCTGCTGCTTTCGGAGGCGGAGGACGATGCTTCCGTGACGCAGATCGTCCGGATCCCGCGGGAAGACCGGTAGGGGGCAGATAGAAAATAAGATCGGCGCCGGCCGGAAGGCCGGGGCTGCGGAATCAAAAAAGGCGGGCCGGCGGCCCGCCTTTCGGTCATGATGGGGTCATGCACAGAACCCGATGGGGTACCGCGGCTTTTCTTTGTGTTCCGCCCGCGGCTCTTCGAAGTCTTCGGCGGACAGGATGAATTCCGGGGCCGCCTCGGCCGGGGCGGAAGGCTCCGCGGTCTGCTCTCTGCCGCTTCCGTATACGCGGTCGGCGAAGGACAGGATCGCGTTCTCCGCCAGGTTGCGGCAGAAACGGCCGTTGCCGAAACCCGGCCGGCCGGCGGCCTGCCCGCAGATGTCCCGCACTTTGCCGGCCGCCGCCGCGTCCAGGGAGAACCCTCGCCTTTCCGCTTCCAGGCGGACGATGCGGGCCAGGTCGGCGGGAGAGTAGTCCTCAAAGCGGACCGTGAACGGGATCCGGGAACTCAGCCCCGGGTTCCGGGCGATGAATTCCTCCATCTCCCGGGGATATCCCGCGAACACCACCACGGTCCCGTTCCGGTGGTTTTCCATCTCCTGGACGATCGTGTTGATGGCTTCGTCGCCGAAGCCCGACCGGTAGGAATCCACCAGAGAGTAGGCTTCATCGATGAAAAGCAGCCTGCCGCGGGCTTCGCGGAAGACTTCCCGCACGCGGTCGGCGGTATGGCCCACATATTTGCCGACCAGGCCGGCGCGCCCCACTTCCACGATGCCGGTGCCGGACAGGATCCCGATCTCGTGCAGGATGCCGGCCAGAATGCGCGCCACGGTGGTCTTGGCGGTGCCCGGATTGCCCAGGAAGGCCATGTTCAGGGCCATGGGTGGCTCGGGAATGCCCCGGGAAGCCATGTCCCGCTTCATTCTGGCGTAGGCTTCGATGCGGCGGACCTGCATCTTGACCTCGTCCAGCCCGATCAGGCTGTCCAAAAGAGCTCGATAGTTGACAGGCTTCTCCGGAATGGGTGCCGGACCCTCCAGCAGCTGCCTGATCTCATTGATCTGGCGGAGCCCGATGCCGCGGATCATGGGAAGGTTGCAGGCCGGGATCCTGCGCAGATCGCCGAGCGTCCGGATCCCGGCGCGCAGCAGTGCGTTAAAGGCCCGGACGCTCAGGGACAGGGCTTCTATCGGCGTGTCCTCCGAAAGAGCGGGCGGCTTGGGGGCCGCGTCGCAGTCATCGTCCGCATCCGGGCTCCTGTCTTCGTCCTCGTCCTCTGCCTCGTCCTCGTCTTCATCCTCATCCTCGTCGGCCTTCCGCGCAGAGCCTGCGGGGATGGCCTGCACCAGTCTGATCATGATCTCTTCCATCAGATCGGCGGGCAGATCATGGAAGCCGTCCCCGGGAGGAACTGTGCCGTCTGTTTCGACGGGGTGCGCATACGGGAAAATGCAGGAGAGAACGGTTCGGGCGTGAAGCGTGAGCTCCTGCGGAAAAGCCAGGAAAAGCGTCACGCGGCAGGAGCCTTTTTCCGCATCGGGCCCGCAGATCAGGCGGAAGGAGGCGCCGGTTTCCCGCAGGACATCCCAGAGATCGAAGACCAGCCTCTCCGCCTGATGTCTGCGGATGCGGCGGCCGGGTTCCTCTTCGGCGTCTATAGGATCGGACTCCGCATACTGCGGGATCAGGCGGAGAATATAGGTGTGAGCCTGCTGCGGCCAGGGCGGCAGGGTGCCTTCCGGAAGAGCGGTCAGCTCCGCCGTTTCCCGGAAAATCCAGCCGAGGTCTTCCTGCGTGACCGGACAGCCGGGACTCGAAAACGTGTGCACGAAGCCGCTGCCGGAAGGATCTTCCGCGGCATTCATCTGCCAGGCCAGCCAGGCACCCGCGGGAAGAAGACGGGAAAGGTGAAAAAAGTGCTCCCAGGTTTCCTCGGCCCGATCCGCGGCACAGAAGTCACGCAGGTCCTTCGGCGCCAGGGCGTTCAGATGAATGGGA
The DNA here is from genome assembly GCA_902796695.1 of uncultured Lachnospiraceae bacterium. GTDB lineage: Bacteria > Bacillota > Clostridia > Lachnospirales > Lachnospiraceae > UBA6987. The sequence continues at coordinate 15,001 of CADBQE010000272.1, read as the reverse complement.
GAGTCCGGGGAAAGGTTCAGTGTTCTGTTATGCATCATAGACAATACCTCTCTTTCCTGTGACATGTGAAAACAATACAATACGATTCTACCTGCCGGATATTCCGTTGGCACGCTCGTATCATCGCGTGCTTCCCCCGGTTCCGTATCCGGACAGCTCTTCATTCGGTTGTCAAGGTGCGGCGGGCCCGGTCGGGGCCTTACGGCAAGGGCAAAGCGGGGAAGACAGGGAAATGAGGGCTAAAAAAGGATGCCCTCCTCTTTCGGGAGATCGGAAGCGCACAAAAAACAGGCCTTCCTCCCAAGCGGTGACATCTGATTCGGTAAGTGATTAAGAAACAGGAAATTAGGTGATCTGATAAAACATACCTATATAGTATAACACAAATCGGGCAAAAAGTCAAGGGAAATTTCACGCCTCCCGGACCAGCCTCCGGACTTCTTCCAGAACGGAGAGATGGATCTCCGCGGACAGCGCGTCAACGGTTTCCTCCCGCCGGGCCGTGCAGCCGTCCGCTCCGCCGGAGGCGATCACGGCGCGCAGCATGCTCCGCTCCGTTTCCGGGGAGGGCAGGAGGTCTTTTCCGCACAGGAGCGACAGGCAGGCCGCAAGGCCCCAGCCCCACCAGTTGGAAACGCCGGAGACCAGCGCGATATCCGCGGGCGCATCCGCGCAGATGAGACTGCCGTGGGGGACCCGCTCCTCGATCAGAGGGCGCAGGGCGCCCATCCCCAGCTCGTTGCCGCCGTCCCCGACGGAGATCATAACGGCGCCGTGACGGCGCGCGGCCTTAGGGATGCCCTCGGTATCCGTGATCATGGCGTCGATCACGCCGCCGCGCATGTTGTAGAAATGACCGTCCCGGGCTTTGCCGGGACGCTCCAGCGTGAACAGATGCGTCGGCTTAAAGCCGGAAAACAGCTCTTCCGTGAAGAGGCCGCGGCCGTCCTCCGGGATCATTTCCGCTTCCGCGGTGCAGCCCCGGGCTTTCAGAGCGGCCTGCAGCTGCGGAAAGCAGGTGCGGTCGGTCAGCGGTCTCACGATCCCTCCGGCCTGCTCCAGCGCCCAGGCCAGATTGGCAAGCCCGGAAGGACCATCCGTTTCCCCCACGGTCTCGCCGCCGGGGAGCCTGACCGGGAACCCGGTGAGCAGGACCGCGCGCGGCACCGCGGCCAGCGACCGCAGAAGCGCGGCGGCGGGCGTTTCGACCGGTCCGGAAAGCAGACCCCGTCCGCCGGGATCTTTCTGAAGCGCCTGCGCGATGGCAATCACTGTATTTTCCGGATTTCCGGTCTTTTCTGTCTGCATGATATTCTGCTCCTGCCGCGGAGTCGCGGCTCCGCTTATCTTTCTGCGGCTATTATAACGGAAACCCGGCGGCGTGTCCACTTTTTCCGGCGGAACGGCGTCTTGTGTCCGGAGATCTTTTCGGGTATACTGGATGGGTAATCCGGGGAAACGGAGGGAAAATGATGAAAGAAGTACTGATTTGTACGGCATCGGGCGATAAATTCGCGTCGGTCCGCTCGGTGGGGGACCGGCTCGGGTTCTGCGTGACGCGCCTTGACCGGGCCGGCTTTGATACGCCGTTCTGCAAACTGCTGGGACTGCCTGTCAGCCTGCCCGGCCCGGAGGATCTGTGCCCCGCACCGATCCTGTACAATGCGCCGGAGCTCATGGTGCTGCACGGCTTCGGCAGCGAAGACCTGGATGCTTTTCTGAAAGCCTATCGGGAGCAGGGCATCGCGCCGACCCCGCTCAAGGCGGTGACGACGCTGCATAATCTGGGATGGACTCCGTATTATCTGGCGGAGCACTTAAGGGAAGAGGCGGAGCGGTTCAGCAGATCCTGAAAATCCTCCTCCAGTTCCGGCCCGGACAGGACCGGGCTGATATATTCGATGATCAGATCCGCTTCGGGCGTTTCCCGGCGGATCTTTTCATATACGGCGTCAAAATCCATCGTGCCGTCGTGCAGGCGGCGGTGCTGGTCGTGCAGACCGTCGTTGTTGTGCAGATGATAGGCACGGATCCGATCCTTCAGATCCTCGATCAGCTTCGGGATATCCCAGCCGTTGGCATGGGCATGGCCGATATCGATCAGCACATCGAATTTCCGGTCCCGGCACAGATCCGTAAATTCGGCCTGGTCCAGCAGGACATTCCCCTGCAGCCGGGTGCCGGTATTTTCCACATAGATCCGGCAGCCGAAGGGGTCAAACAGGTCGCACAGTTCTTCATAATTGTCCAGCGCATTCCGCAGCATCCGGTCCTTTTCTTCGGGCAGGACCGTGCAGTTGTTCAGATGCATGGTGAAATGGGTGCTGTGCAGAATCCGGGCATATTCCAGGGTCTTGCGGACGTGGAACATCGTGCGTTCGTACGCGTCGCTCCCGCGGGCGGCGGAGTGCTCCGCCTCGTAGACCGGGCCGTGGAAGGAGACGGGGACCGCGGCCAGATCGTCCAGCACCCCGCGCAGGGCCGGCTCAAAAACGGCGAGGTCGAACATGGACAGGACTTCAAAGCCGATGCGGCCCGGGTAGCGGCGGATCAGCTCGGGGATCCGCTCCAGTCCGGAAGCACCGAATACGCAGGTATTGATATAGAGTGTCTTTTCAGCTTTCATGGATCAGTGTGCCTCCAGCCAGGTGCGGCCCTGCCCCACTTCGGTGGTGAGAGGGACGGCATAATTTACGCAGCCTTCCATTTCTTCCTTCAGCAGGCGGCCGGCCGCTTCCGCTTCGTCCTCCGGGGACTCCAGGATCAGTTCGTCGTGAACGGTCAAGATCAGGCGGCTCTTTAAGCCTTCGCGGCGCAGGCGTTCCCAGACCCGCACCATGGCGAGCTTGATCACGTCGGCGGCCGTCCCCTGGATCGGGGTATTGCGCGCCATGCGCTCGCCGGAGCTGCGGACCTGGAAATTGCTGCTTTTCAGCTCGGGAAGAGAGCGCCGGCGGCCGAACAGCGTGGTCGTAAAGCCCTTTTCGCGGGCGTCCTCAATGATTTTCTTCATATAGGCGTCTACGGACGGAAATGCCGCCAGATAGCTTTCCAGGAACGCCTTCCCCTTCGCCAGCGAGACGCCCAGGTCCTTTGCCAGGGAGAAGGCTCCCTTGCCGTACATGATCCCGAAATTGACGGCTTTCGCGCCGGAACGCTGCGCGGGGGTGACCAGGATCTCCGGAATATTGTAGATGCGGGCGGCCGTGGCGCGGTGGATATCGGCGCCTTCCCGGAAGGCGGCCTGCATGTTTTTATCGCCGCTGGCATGCGCCAGGATGCGGAGCTCGATCTGGCTGTAGTCCGCGTCCACCAGCACGCAGCCGGGCGCGGCCGTGAAATAGGCGCGCAGCTGGCTGCCCAGTTCGGTGCGGATCGGAATATTCTGCAGGTTGGGCTCGTCGCTGGAGAGGCGGCCGGTCCGGGCTTCGGTCTGGTTGAAGCGGCTGTGGATGCGGCCGTCCGGCCCGATGGCCTTCAGCAGGCCTTCCACATAGGTGGATTTCAGCTTCTGATAAGTACGGTAGTTCAGGATATCTTCCACAATGGGGGCTTCCGGCCGGAGCTCTTCCAGCGTGGCCGCATCCGTGGACCATCCGGTTTTTGTTTTTTTGCCGTGGGGCAACCCCATCTTTTCAAACAGGATCTCGCCCAGCTGGCGCGGACTGTTGGGATTGAAGCGCTCGCCGGCTTTTTCGTAGATCCGTTCTTCGGCTTCCAGCGCCAGACGGGTGATCTTTTCCCCGAAGGCTTCGATCCCGGCGCGGTCCACCAGCACTCCGGTACGGGTCATATCCGCCAGTACGCGGGCCAGCGGGAATTCGATGGTATTATACAGTTCTTCCTGCTCCTCATCCCGCAGCGCCTGCTTCATCCGGGCGAACAGGTCCGCGAGTTTTCCCGCTTCCGGGAAGGCTTCGCAGGTGAAGGCCGCTTCCGCGCGGTACTGATCGGTCAGGCGGGGAAGTTCGTAGCGGCTGGCGCCGGCATCCAGCAGGTAGGCGGCCAGCTTGGCGTCCCAGCGGATCGAGCGGCCTTCGCCGCCGTGGGCCATGGCCAGGGCATAGAGCGGCGCGCTGTCAAACACCTGCAGCTGCAGAGCGGGATCATCCAGAAGCGGAATCAGTTCTTCTTCCGATAAAGCGCAGACGGTGTTTCCCTGCACCGCGTACCGGATTCCGTCTTTTTCGGCCAGGAGCCATTCTCCGGAGGCATCCGCCGGAAATGCGGAGGGATTGACGGCGGGCAGAGCGGCCGTATCCGCTTCCGGAAGCGCGGGGCTTCCCGCCGCTTTTTCACGCAGGCCGAGCCGGTCGATCAGGCGGAAGAGCTCCAGATCCCGCATGAGGGCGGCGGCCGCGGCCGGATCGCCCGCTCCTACGGTATAAGAACCGGGCGCGGTCTCCACCGGCGCGTCGCGGCGGATCGTGCCCAGAACGCGGCTCATTTCCGCATCCTGCCGGTAAGCCAGCAGGTTTTCCCGCTGCTTCGGCTTAATGAACGGATCGTCGATATGCTCATAGACGCCGGCCAGAGAACCGAATTTCTGTACCAGGCCGAGTGCGGTCTTTTCCCCGATGCCTTTCACGCCCGGGATGTTGTCGCTGCTGTCGCCCATCAGGCTTTTGACTTCGATCAGCTGCGGGGGCGTGACGCCGTACTGCTCCATGACCGCGGCTTCGTCCATGCGTTTTGTTTCTCCGTGACCGGCTGCCAGCAGCACGGTGGTGGACGGGGAGATCAGCTGCAGGCTGTCCCGGTCCCCCGTGGCCAGAAAACAGGTGTCCCCGCGGGATTCGCAGGCGGCGGAGAGCGTCCCCAGAATATCGTCGGCTTCCCAGCCTTCCGCGGTTACGATGCGGTAGCCCAGCTGCGTCAGCAGCTCCTTAATGAGCGGCATCTGCTGCGCCAGCTCCTCCGGCATGCCGTGACGGGTCGCCTTGTAGCCGTCATACATCTTATGGCGGAACGTAGGCGCTTTCAGATCGAAAGCCGCCGCGACTTCGTCCGGCTTTACTTCTCCCAGCAGGGAGAGCAGAATATTCATAAATCCGAATACGGCATTGGTATAGCGCCCGTCCCGTGTGGACAGGAGCTTAATGCCGTAATAGGCCCGGTTGGCAATACTGTTTCCGTCTAAAACCAGTAAGCGCATGTCTTACCTCCCTCGGGCATTCGATGCCCGTCATCTTCATCATACGGGTTTTTCCGCGGTTTTTCAACTTCTTTCGCTTGTCATTCCTGGCCGGAGCCTTTATAATAATTCTCGAAAATATCTCCGGCAAAGGAGGCCTCCCATGTCTTTCTGGCAGGTGATAGGAAAAAACCTTCTGGGGTTTGATGCTGCGATCTTTCTGCTGGCGGCCGGCACCGGCGTCTGCTATTATTTCGCCCGGGTCTATACAGCTCAGCTGTACCGAAAACTGAATATGCTGGTCTTTGTGCCTTCGCACAAGCATGATCCGGAAAAAGTGGCGCGCGCCATCCGGAACGTCAACGAGGCGGAAGTCGTCGCGCTTCGGAAAAAATCGGAAGCTTTTTACTCGGTTTTTGCCAATCTGACCGCCATTTTCCCGCTCATGGGGATCCTGGGAACGGTCGTGTCGCTGCTGCCCATGGTAGCGGAGCTGTCCGATATGCAGCAGAACTTTTTCGCAGCCCTGACCTCCACCTTCTGGGGCCTGGTCTTCGCTATTATTTTCAAGCTGCTGGACGGCTTCCTGTCCGCCCGCATCGAGGACAATGACAAAAACGTCGACCTGCTGCTGGAACGCCGCCAGCTGTTACAAGACGAGGAGACGCCGTGAAACGCAAGCGGACCATCTTTATCGAACTGACTTCCCTGCTGGATGTGATCCTGATCATGATTTTTGTGCTCCTGATTGAGGCCCGCAGCCAGACCGCACAGGCCATGGACCGGGCGGCGCGCGAGGAACAGACCGCGCAGGAGATCGGCCGGGAACTCGAAGAAGCCCGGGAAAGCATGAGCGCGGCGGAATCGGAAGCCGCGGCGCGCGAGGAAACGCTGCGGGAGGAGATCCGCGGCCTGCATGAAGAAGCGGAACAGCGGGAAGAAGAAATCTCGGGCCTCAAGCGGCGGCTGGACACCCGGGAGCTGGTGCTGGAAAACAGCTTCCTGATCACGGTCAGCGTGACGGAGGAAGACCGGATCCGTCTGGAACAGGACGAAAAGGAAGAGCACACGATCCTTTACGACTGGGCGGACGAGACCTACGCGCGGAACCGTCTGCGCAGCCTGCTTCTGACCGGGCTGGAAGCGGCCGGGGAGCGGACCGTTTTCGTGGTCTTTCAATACGACCGGGATTCGATCTACAAAACGGAATACGACATGATCCTGCGGCTGGTTGGCGAGCTGAAGCTGGAAGCCGGCCGGCGGGAGATGCTTTTGAGTTTCCTGGAAATGGATATCCAGGAGTAAAAGGAGGAGAAGATTATATGGCAGATAGAAACGGCGAAAAAAAGAGTTCGCATAACGGCAGAAAAGCGGTGGGAACCGCGGCAATTCTGGCTCTGCTGGCCGGCGGCGGCTATTTCGGGTTTGGCGTCGGCAATCCGGACGGCGGCTGGTTCGTGGACCGGGGCGAGGTGCCCGTGACCGCGGAAGCGCCGAGTCAGACCCGGGAGGCGGAAGTGCCCACGGAGATCCCGGTGACCCAGGCGCCCACGGAGGCAACAACGGCTCCGGAGGAAACGACCGCGGAAGCAACCGTGCTGGAGATCAGAGTCCGGGAAAGCGGCATCGAATACCAGGGGCGGCCGGTCACGCTTGCGGAACTGGAGCAGACGCTGCTGAAGGATTACAAAGAAGGAAAGACCGTCCGCCTGATCGACGATCACGCGATCAAGGCGGCCTACGATGAGGTGAAAGCGCTGCTGGATCAGCTGAAGCTGCCCGTCGAAACCCCTGCTCCGTAAAGTAAAGAAAGCATGAACATTCGCAAAGCTGTTCCGGAAGACGTTGGGGCCATTCTGGACCTGATCCGCCGCCGCATCCACTGGATGGATGAGGTCGGGCTGGACCACTGGAACCGGGTGGATTATTTCGGGATCTATCCGGAACGATATTATGAAGAGAATATCGCTTCGTTCCTGGTGGCGGAGCAGCCGGGGCGCCTGATCGGTGCTCTGGCTCTTTATGACCATGATTCCGTCTGGAACGACCGGACGCCGGCCCGGTACGTGCACAATTTCGTCTCGGATATCGATTATCCCGGCACCGGCGCGGCGCTGCTGCGCTTTGCGGAGCGGATGACGCTCACGCGCGGGATCCGGCTGATGCGCATGGATACCAATCTGAAGGATCATAAACTGTCCGCGTATTACGAGGAAAAGGGCTATCGGACCCGCGGGATCGTTCATCGCGGGCTGTTTCTGGGCGTCAAACGGGAAAAGCAGCTGGACCGGGAAAATCCGCCGTACGATGCGGGCGGCTTTTTCGATTCCGCCGGCCTTAAGGACGGGGAGATCCGGCTGGTGCTGGAAAAGACCAGCCCGGCGGATCCGGAGCGCGGCTGGGTGCCCGCCTATCAGTTTGCGGTCCGCGGGGCGGACGGTGAGCGCCTGGGCAGCTGCGACCTGCGGATCGGCCACAATGAGAAACTGTATTTCAGCGGCAATATCGGCTATCAGGTGGAGGAGGCGTACCGGGGCCGGCATATCGCGGCGAGAGCCTGCCGGCTGCTGTTCCGGCTGGCGAAAAAGCACGGCCTGGGGTATGTGATCATCACCTGCCGGCCGGACAACGCGGCATCGCGGCGCACGGCGGAACTGGCCGGCTGCGAGCTGCTGGAGACCGCGCCGCTGCCTGCCTGGCATGATCTCGTGCGGGAAGGCACCGCGGAAGAATGTATTTACGGAAAAACACTGGGAGAGGATTAAGCGGCGGATCCTGACAGAGACCGCCGCTTAGAGAGAATATGCCATGACTGTTCGGATACGACTGCTGAGAAAACCGCTGACCGCGCTCCTGTGGCTTCTGCTGACCGCGCTCATGAGCGCGTTTCTTGTCGTGGGATTTTCGCTGTGGTCCTCCACCTCCCGCCTCGCGAAGAGCCTGGATGAAAACGCGGTCGCCGTCGCGGTGCGTTCGGACCAGGCCATGATCCGGAAAGCCGCCTACTCTGCCCCGGAAGAACGGTTTTTTACCCAAAAAGACAAAGCGTTCCTGGAGGGACTGGACAGTGTGAAAGCCGTGCGGAGCCATACGCTGAGCGCCGCCGTCTTTCCGTCGCTGAGGCCGGTGCTGAACGTGGACCGCTATCAGACCTATAAAGCGGAAGGCAATCCGCTGCCTTACTGCAATGCGGTGATAGCGGGAACATACCGGGAAAGAACCCCCAAGGCGGTCGGTCCCGAGACGGTCATGATCGTGCTTACCTTTGAACTGAAGGATATTCTGCTGATCGGGGAAGAATACGAGCGCGCACAGGCGGCCGACCGCCTCCGGGAGGCCGGCACCCTGACCGTGATGATCCCGCGCTCCCGGATGGCTGAGGAAGACAGGGGCGAGGAATGGCGGGATTCTTACGGGTTCGGCCCGGTAGACTGGTTCGAAGAGGGCAGGACCTATGTGCTGGCCGGATATTACGATCCAGGCGCTCATGTTTTCGATTATTCCGGCATAGATAAAGATTCTTTGCCCCGCAACGGGCAGGTCATGTTTCTGGGCAGCCTTCATGTGAGGGACGATATGCTCTTAAGCTACGGCTATCGCTATACTGCGCTTGATTCTTTCGGTTCTTCGACCGTTTGTACGATCGAACCGGCGGAAGACTACGCCCTCCCCGCCGCGGAGCTCTGGGAAGACGATCCGCAGCGCTTCTTTGAGGAAACGCCCCACGACGTCTGGCGGACCTTCCGCAGCGCCTGGGAAAAGCAGCAGCACAGCCTGCCGGTGATCGGCACGGAGCATCTGGAAGCCATGTATGCGTTCATGGCCGACCGGGCCCGCATCTGCGACGGCCGCAGCTTCACCGAAGAAGAATACGAGAGCGGCGCGAAGGTACTGGTCATATCCCGCCTGCTGGCGGAGCAGTGCGGCATCCGGCCCGGAGACCGTATTTCCCTGACCCAGTACCGGGACTTCCCCGGAGATTACGGAGAACTCGGGGAAATCAATGATAAACGCGTGGGCATGCGCGCGGGAGAATACTACAACGACCCTTCCGTGGACGTCCTGAACCTGAACCGGGACTTCAGCAGGCCGGAAGAGGAATTTACCGTTGTGGGCATATATGATCTGCTGTCCGCCTGGGTCCTGGGCCCGTACGATTTCGGCCCCAATACGGTATTCATGCCGAAGAAGGCCCAGATCGACGGCGCGTTCGGCGAGATCCCCGACCGGGAGGAAGGCCCGGATATTTACGGCGTGCTGCTGTCCGTGGAACTCGTGAACGGCCGGATGGATGAATTCATGACCCGCCTGGAAGGAACCGATTACGAATGGCAGTTTTTCGCGTATGACCAGGGCGTCGAAGGCGCGCTGAAAAACGTCCGGGACATGAGCGCTTCCATGGAGCGCCTGTTCCTGATGTCGGCCTTCGGCTGGCTTCTGTTCCTGATTCTGTATGTGCTGATGTTCCAGGGGGCCGAACGGCAGACGCTGGGCACCATGCGCAGCCTGGGCGAACCGGCGGTCCGCACGGGCTCCTACCTGTTCCGCGGCGGCTTTCTGGTGGCGCTGGGCGGCGTGATCCCGGGATCGGCGGCCGGCGGCTTTGTGCTCCGGTTTGTGCGGCAGGGGATCCTGCGGGACGCGCTGGCCGGCCTGGACCGGACGATGGATGCGGAGGCGCTCGCGGCTGCTGAAGAAAAACTGGTGACCATGCACAACGCCGGCAGTCTGACCGCCGCGCAGCTGATCCTGCTGGCCGCGGTACAGCTGCTGATCCTGACGGCCGCGCTGCTCATCCATGCGGCTGTCCTGTCCCGCCGGCATCCCCGGCAGCTGATGGAGGGCTGAGCCATGATGACGATGATCTTCAAACGGATGCTCCGCCGCCCCGGGCTGTCTCTGGCCGGCCTGATCCTGGCCGCCGCGCTCTGCTTCGTCCTGTGCTTCCTGGTGCGCTACCGCGATGCGCAGGCCGCGCAGCTGGAGGAGACCCGGAAAACCTACGTCGTGCGCGGCGTGGTCACGGACGCCCGCGGCACCAAATCCAACAATCTGTGCCTGAACCGGATGTTCCTGGACTTTGTGCAGGATGAGGAGAAGGGCCTGTGGCCCTACATCACGGACGTGCGGATGATCAAAAACCTGGAATGCGAGTCGGACCTGGGAACGGGCCTCGCCGTCGGCGTGACCTCGCCCGAAACGGACCGGAGGCTTGATGCGTCTCTGGTCGGCGGATATTATACAGACAAAGCGGACTTTTTTGAAAGCAAGGACTTCTGCTGCCTGGTCCCGGAATACGCCTATGAGCAGTATCGGGGAGGGCAGATCGCCTGCCGCCTGACCAATTCCTATACCTCCGCCGGCCTCGGGAGCGTCGGAGACAATAACGGCGCGGAGTTCAAGCTGGACGTCGTGGGCTGGTATAAAGGCGACGGCGCAGACGTGATCCTGTCCTTCCCGGCGGTGCAGCGTCTGGGCGGCCGCCTGACCAATACGGTCAGCGTGGACGCCATCAGCTTCGCGCTCAAGGACAATACCCAGGCGGACCTGGTGCGGGAGATCGCGGCAAAGGAATTTATCCGGCCGGATCCCTCATCCCTGTCCTTCCGCCCGGCCCTGACCATTCAGGACCGCCAGTACCGCGCGGCGCTCACGGAACTGGAGCAGAACGTGCGCCGCACCGAGCGCCTGCTGCCCCTGAGCGCCTTCCTGAGCCTGGCCGCCGGCTTCTTCATGGGCTTCCTGTCCGTGCGCGGCGAAACGCGGACATACGCGCTGATGCGCACGCTGGGCGTGGGGGCCGGCCGTCTGACCGCCATGGTGCTGGCGGAGCAGCTGCTGCTCCCGGCGCTCTGCGCCGCGGCGGTGGGGCTGATCATGGGGCGGCCGCTTCCCGCCCTGATCTATTTCGCCTGCCATGCGGCGGGCTGTTTCCTGGCGGTGCTCCGCCCGGCCCTGGCCGCGCCCACAAAACTGCTGCGCGCGCAGGAGTAAAGGGCCGTCACCAAGAAATATCTTAACAGGAGAGAAATCATGGAAAGCGTATTGACCGTAGAGAATGTAAGCTTTTCTTACCGCAGCAAATATCAGACCGTGAACGCCGTAAAACAGGCGGACTGCTCGTTCGAGCGCGGCAGAGCGTACGCCATCGTAGGTAAGAGCGGCAGCGGCAAAACCACGCTGCTGTCTCTGCTCGCGGGGCTGGAACTGCCCGGAGGCGGCCGGATCCTGTTTGACGGCCGGAGCACGAAAGAAATGGACCGGGACGCCTACCGGCGCGACAACGCGGCCGTGATCTATCAGAATTACAACCTGTTCCCTCTGCTTACGGTCATGGAAAACGTGCTGTACTCCATGAAACTGAAGGGCATTCCGAATAAAGAGGCGCGGGAACGCGCGGAAAAAGAACTGGCCGCAGTCGGAATCACGCCGGACCAGTTCAAGCGCTTTCCGCCGCAGCTTTCCGGCGGAGAGCAGCAGCGGGTCGCCATCGCGCGGGCCCTGGCTGCCGGCAATGAGATCATCCTGGCGGATGAGCCCACGGGCAATCTGGATGAAGGCAACTCCGCCCAGGTGGTGGACATCCTGCTGCGGCTGGCCCATGATGAGAACCGCTGCGTGATCATTATCACGCACGATGCGGAGATCGCCGCCCGGATGGACCGCGTCTATACCATGCGGGACGGCATCCTGGAAGGAACGGACTGACGCCGCATGAATATCCGGATCCGTCTCCTCAGAAAACCGGTGACCACGGGACTTTGGCTTATCCTGTGCACGGCCGTCAGTGCCTTTCTGCTGACAGGCCTTTCGCTGTGGTACTCCACGCACCGGCTTTCCGCGGTCTTAAACGAGAGCCACACCGCCATCGCCGTGCGTACGGACCGCTCCGTGACGGGCGCGCCCCGCTATTTCACGCAGGCGGACAAAGCCCGGCTGGAAAGCCTGGACAGCGTGAAAGCCGTGCGCAGCCACACGCTGAGCGCCGCCGTTTCGCCTTCTTTTTCTCCCCTGATCGGGATCAGCCGCTTTACCAGCTACGGAAGCATGGGAAATCCCCTGCCCTACTGCCACGCGCTGCTGCTCGGGGAAGTGACCGGAAAAGAGATCACGCAGGGCACGCTGTACGTGCAGATGAATCTGGCGGACGTCCTGCTTCTGGGAGAGGAATACACGCGCGGAGAAGTGGAACAGGCCCTGAGGTATCTGGGCCGTTTTTCCTATGCCGTAACGCCGACGGAAGAAAACATCGGCGATTATTTCGAAAAGGGAAAGACCTACGCGGTCTGCGGTTATTTTGACCCCGGCGCTTATTTTGTGCGGCGCCTTTCCGTGACGGACAGTCGGGCCCCGGGCCATATGCTGCTGTACGGCGGGATCGCCGTCCGGGACGGGGAGATCCTGCGCGGCCATGTGCCGGCCCTGAAGGAGGAGTTCACCGGTCCGCAGAGCCTGTATGAGACCTATTCCTTCCCCGCAGCGCAGTGCCTGGGAACGGCGGAGGAGATCGCGGCGTCCGGAAAGACGGGTGCGGATATAGCGGACGATGCCGTCTGGAGATCCTTCCGGGCCGCCTGGGAAAAGCAGCAGCACAGCCTGCCCGTGATCGGCACGGACCGGCTGGAAAGCCTCTATGCGTTCCTGACCGGAAACTGCCGGATCGCGGAAGGCCGCAGCTTTACGCCCGAAGAATACGAACAGGGCGCCCGGGTCCTGATCCTTTCCGAAAAGGAAGCCTCCGTGCGGAACATCCGGCCGGGCGATACGATCACGCTCTCGCAGTATGTTCCCGCCTATGAGGAGCCGGGCGGCGTCGGTTCGGCTTCCGTAAAGCAGCGGGACGGACGGCCGCGGAATAATCCCGTCATCGACATGCTGAATACGGAGCAGGACTACGGCCCGGAAGAGACCTTTACGGTGGTGGGGATCTATTCCATGCTGGGCGAGTGGTCCCGCGGTACCTATGATTTCACCCCGAATACGGTCTTTATCCCCCGCAGAGCCCAGATCACGGGCGCGGTCGGGCAGATCCCGGAAGCGGAGGGCGGAGAGGACCTTTACGGCCTGCAGCTGTCCGTGGAGCTCGTGAACGGCCGGGTGGATGATTTCATGCTGGACCTGGAGAACAGCCCGTACAAGGGCCAGTTCTACCCGTTTGAACAGGGATACGAAGAAGTGCAGAAGAGTATTGATGATATGGCGGCGTCCATGACCCGCCTGCTGGTGCTGTCCGTCTGTGCGTTCCTGCTGTTTCTGGTCCTGTTCCTGCTGATATTCCAGGGATCGGAGCGGAAAACGCTGGGAACCATGCGGTCGCTGGGCACCACGCCCCGCGCCGCGGCGGCCTATCTGGCCGGCGGCGGATTCCTGGTGGCGGCGGCCGGCACCCTCCTGGGAACGGCGGCGGGCGGTTTAGTCGTCCGGATCGCGCAGGATCGGCTGCTCACGGATACGCTGGCCCGCATCGACCGCACCGTAACGGAACGCGCGCAGGCGGTCACGGAGGAGACACTGACGGAAATGGTGCGCGGCAGCACCCTGCCCCGGGATCTGCTGCTTCTGATCTGCCTGGGGCAGCTGCTTCTCATCGGCCTGATCCTGCTGGCGCAGGCGCGGACGATGTCCCGCCGGGACCCCCGGAAGCTGATGGAGGGATAGGAGATGCTGACCACTGTGATCAAAAGGATCGTGCGGCGCCCGCTGCTTTCTCTGGCCGGCCTGGTCCTGGCCTCCGTTCTCTGCATCCTGCTGTGCTATCTGGCCGGATACCGGAACGGTCTGGAGGAGCGCCTGCGGGAAGTGCGCGACAGTTATGAAATACTCTGTGTGGTAACGGACAGCCGCGGCGTGCAGGCGGATAAACTGAGCCTGAACCACCGCTTCGCGGAATTTGTGATGGACCGGGAAAAAGGACTGGGGAATTATGTGAAAACCATCCGCCTGACCATGGATTTTCCGGTCAGTTCCCCGCTGGGAAGCGGCACGCTGACCGGGGTGACGGATGCAAAGGCTTTAAGCAGCCTGAATCCGGCCGTGGGAGGCGGCTGCGATTATACCGTGGCGGATTTCTTCGGCTCGCGGGACAATATCTGCCTGGTACCGGAAGAATATTATGAAACGGCAGCCGGAAAGACGCTCGCCGTGACGGTCACGCTCAAGGGCATCGGCGGCGTAACGGAAAAGGCCGAATCGGAATATCGCGTCGTGGGCCGCTACAAGGGCAGCGGCGCCGATCTGGTGATTCCCTACGGCGCGGCGGCGCGTCTGACCAGCTCGGCCGGATCCGCGCGCGCGGACAGCCTTTCCTTTGTCCTGGCGGATAATACGAAGGCGGATGAGATGATGGAGAAGGCCCGGGAAATGTTCACGGAAGTGGATCCCGCTTCCGATTCCGGCCGTCCGGCGCTCACCGTGCAGGACCGTCAGTATAAAGCCACCCTCGCGGAACTGGAGCAGAATATCGCCCGCACGGATGCCCTGCTTCCGATCAGCGCCTTCTTAAGCCTTGCGGCGGGCTTCATGATCGGCTTCGTCTCCGTACGCGGCGAGACCCGGACCTACGCCCTCATGCGCACGCTTGGCGTAAGCGGCCCGAAACTGGTTCTGCTGGCCCTGGGCGAACAGCTCCTCCTCCCCGCCGCCGGCATCCTGACAGTCGGCCTCCTCACCAGGCAGCCCGCCGCCGCCCTGACCTATCTCGCCTGCCACGCCATCGGCTGCACCCTTGCAGTCCTCCGCCCCGCCCTCGCCTCCCCGACACAGCTCCTCCGCGCACAGGAATAATCCGCGGGGACCACGGGGACGGTTATTTTTGGCCCCATCGTCCGCCAAAACGGGCCGATTACAAATCGGCCCCTACGATATTGG
>CADBQE010000271.1 GCA_902796695.1 uncultured Lachnospiraceae bacterium | reverse complement strand
GCAGGTCTTGCTGCCGCGGTTTCGGCGAAGAAAAACGGCGCTGAGAGCGTGCTTGTGATCGAAAGAGACAACCGGCTCGGGGGCATTCTGAAACAATGCATTCATCCGGGCTTCGGATTGAACTATTTTCAAAAAGAACTGACCGGTCCGGAGTATGCCGGTGCGTTCCGGGAAGAAGCAGAGAAAGAAGGCGTGGAGGCGCTGCTTGACGCCATGGTCCTTTCCATAGATGCCCTGAAGCACGAGATCACGCTGGTTTCCCCGGAATGCGGCATGACGCGCGTACGGGCGAATAGCATCGTTCTGGCGATGGGCTGCCGCGAGCGGACCCGCGCAGGCATACAGATCCCCGGATCCCGGCCCGCGGGCATCTATACCGCCGGCGCCGCCCAGCGCCTTATCAACCTGGAAAACATGCTGGTCGGGCGGGAGATCGTGATCCTGGGCTCGGGCGACATCGGCATGATCATGGCGCGCCGCATGACCCTGGAAGGCTGTAAGGTAAAGGCGGTCGTAGAGATCATGGATTATCTTGCGGGCCTGACCAGGAACCGCGTGCAGTGCCTCGACGACTTCCATATCCCGCTCCTCCTTTCGCACACGGTCACAAGGATCGCGGGCAGGGAACGCGTGGAAGGCGTGTATGTTGCCGCTGTCGGCACAGACAGGAAGCCTGTTCCGGGCACCGAAGAGTTCATCGCGTGCGACACGCTGCTGCTTTCGGTCGGCCTTATTCCGGAAAATGAGCTGACCCGTGACGCGGGCATCGTGATCGCGCCTGTGACAGGCGGCCCCGTGGTCGACCAGCACATGCAGACTTCCGCCCCCGGCATCTTTGCTTCCGGAAACGTGGTCCACGTGAATGATCTGGTGGACAATGTCACGGTGGAAAGCCAGACGGCCGGGAAATACGCGGCCCTGTATGCCAGGGGCATGCTTCCGGCCTGTGAGAGGACTGTTCCGACAGTGCCCGGGGAGAACGTCCGCTACGTCTGTCCGCAGCTTCTTCATATCGGCCCGGAAGAGGAAACAGTCCGTCTCTGCTTCCGCGTGGCCGCGCCGCAAAAGGCCGTGGTGCTCACGGCAGTGTCCGGAGGGCGGGAGATCGCACGGCGCAGGGAGCGCCGCGTAAACCCCGGGGAAATGTGCCATCTGGATCTTCGGGCCGGCGCCGTCGGGGGCGGCAGTGTCATGATCAGCGTGGTTTCGCAATAAGGAGGCTGCCATGGAAAAAGAGATCACCTGTACCGTATGCCCGATGGGCTGTCAGATCCTTGTAAGCGGGGAAGGAGGGCGCATAGACCGCGTGGAAGGCTTCGGCTGCAGAAGAGGGGAAGAATACGCAAGGAATGAATTTGCACATCCGGTGCGGATCCTGACGAGCACGGTCGCACTGCGGAATGCCACAGGACCGCTGCTTCCGGTCCGGTCTTCCATCCCGGTCCCGAAAGAACAGATCCCGGCCTGTATGCAGATCCTGAAGGAACTGACCGTATCTGCACCGGTGAAGTGCCATGACGTCATCGTGGCGGATATCCTGGGAACCGGCGCGGATATGATCGCCTCGGATTCGGCGGAGAGAGTGTAAAGCATACCGGCTGTCGGACAGAAAGGATGGTAGGGATGGCAAAACGTGTTCTGGTCTGCGGATTCCACCAGGAATCCAACACCTTTAACCCGGTAACGTGCGGCATGGACCGTTTTTCGAGCGGTCCGGTAAAGGAAGGCCGGGAGGCCTATGAGGCTTTGAAAGCCGTGCGCCTGGATGCGACCGGCATGATCGAAGCTATTGAAGAGGCCGGCGGCGACGCGGTCGTGAGCCTTGCGCTCCGCGCGGGATCCGGCGGCCGTGTGGCAGACGGCGTTTACACGTATTTCTGCAATAAAGTCCGCGAATACCTGGACAAAGAAGGCCCCTTCGATGCGATCGGCGTTTCGCTTCACGGCGCGACCTGCACCGAAAGTCTGGACGACCCCTGCGGCCTTTTCCTTGCGGAGCTCCGGGAATGGGCCGGCCCGGACGTCCCGATCGCGGCTTCATTTGACCTTCATGCAAATATCACCGACAGGATCCTCAGATCCGCAGACATCGTCTGCGGCTATCAGTGCTATCCGCATACGGATATCTTCCGGACGGGCCGGCGCGCCGGGGAGCTCCTGATGAGGCTGACGGCCGGTGAAAAGCTTTACATGGCGGCTTCCGCGCTCCCGATGATGACCCCGCCCTCCGGCTATACGACGCGAAGCGGCCCCTTTAAAGAAGTTTCGGACCTGGGGCGCGCCTTTGTGGAAGAGGGGGCGCTTCTGGATTACACGGTCTTCAACGTACAGCCCTGGCTGGACATCCCGGACATTCAGAGCCGGGTGATCGCAATTTCCTCCGATTCGGAAAAGGCGCTCGAAAAAGCGGACCTGCTGGCCGCGAAACTGTGGGAAGTGAAGGACCGGTGCTGGCCGGAACTGATGACGATCGACGAAGCGATCGACTGCGCCGAAAACCCGGGATCCCGGAAACCGGTGCTTCTTGTCGATG
>CADBQE010000270.1 GCA_902796695.1 uncultured Lachnospiraceae bacterium | reverse complement strand
TCCTCGTATTCAAAGGCCCAGCCGCAGACGGCCAGGTCCGCTTTATCCCGCCGTGCGGCGGTCAGGAGCTCTTCCAGAAAGGTTTCGGCCCACCAGTCGTCGCTGTCCAGAAAGGCCAGCCACTCTCCGGCCGCCTGCGCGATGCCGGTGTTGCGGGCCGCGGACAGGCCTCCGTTTTCCTGATGGATCACGCGGATGCGGCCGTCCTTTGCGGCAAAGGCCTCGCACATTTCTCCGCAGCGGTCCGGCGAGCCGTCGTCCACCAGAATCAGTTCCCAGTCCGTGACCGTCTGGCGGAGTATGCTGGTCACGCAGCGGTCCAGCCACTCTTCCACCCGGTAGACCGGTACGATGATGCTGATCGTTTCGCTGCCGTTCGGCATCTGCTGTTCCCCCTTTTTATACTCTTCCGTACAGGCCGAGCATGATTTTTTCGCTCAGACGCGGCATCAGGGCATACCCCAGAAGGCGTATCCTGTCCTTGCCGGAAATATCCGGACAGCGCCGCAGTTCCTTCCAGAAGGCCAGGCAGCGCTTTTTATACTGTCTGTACTGCGCCCGCTTTCCTTCCGCATGGGCGGCGCGCGCGGTTTCCGAGGCGCACTCCACCAGATGCTTGGTCAGCACCTGCTCCGTTTTCCGCAGGCGGCCCCGGCAGATCCCGCGGGTCTTTTCCAGAGAACGGAGGCGGCTTTCGGATTTCCGGAACGAGCGCTCCGTCACGGTATTGCCTTCCCGGTCCGTCCGATAATGATAGAGCGGAACGGGATCGTACCAGATCTCCGGATAGGACAGCAGCATCTGTGTGACGAACAGGCTGTCCTCCCCGTAGCCCAGCGTCTCGTCGAAGCGGTTCCGCAGGGCGGTCTGCGCGGGCATGAGCCAGGTCACGCAGCAGACGGGCAGGCCCAGCCGGCCGATCAGGGCCTCGAACAGGAAGTCGTCCAGCGGAATTTTTTTAGCGGGGAGGGGCTGCGCGGGCGCCGTGCTTTCTCCCTGTCGTTCGCGGTAAAAGCCGCAGCAGACCGGCATATCCCCGGCTTCCCGGCGCATGGCCAGCAGCGTTTCGAAGAAGGAGGGATCCAGCGTGTCATCGCTGTCCAGGAAGCAGAGGAAGGAGCCGCGGGCTTCCGAAAGCGCCAGATTCCGGGCGCTGCTGACGCCCCGGTTTTCCTGATGAAAAACGCGGATGCGGGCGTCCTCCGCCGCGAAGGCGTCGCAGAGGGCGCCGCTTCCGTCCGAGGAGCCGTCGTCCACCAGCAGCAGTTCCCAGTTTTCGAAGGTCTGCGCGGTCACGCTCCGGACGGCTTGTTCTATATATTCGCCGGTGTTGTAGACCGGCACGATAAGGCTGATCAGCGGTTTTTCCATCTTGTTCTCCCTGCAGGATGCGGGACCTGTGCAGTCCGGTTCCAGTATACATCCCCTTGAATAAACAATCAAGATTATATATAATGGCCGTGTCCGGAAAAAGAAAGGAAGGTCTCATGGAATTCAGTATTCTCATGCCGGTATACAAAGCCGCGGACACGCTTGAAGAGTCCGTGCAGTCTGTCCTGTGCCAGACTTTTGACGACTATGAACTGCTGCTGGTGGAAGACGGCTCTCCCGACGGGAGCGGTCCGCTCTGCGATGCCCTTATGGAGCGCGGCGGCGGCCGGATCCGGGTCCTGCACTGCCCGCACCGCGGCACGATCCCCACCAGACGGGAAGCCATCTCCGCCGCCCGCGGCGACTTTATCCTGTGGCTGGACGCGGACGATCTGATGGAGCCCGGCACGCTCTCCTTCCTGCACGGCCTGCGCCGCGAGCACGGGGATCCGGATATGATCCTGTATGAATTCACGGCCTTCTATGACGACGGCCGGCCCGAGGACAGACGGCCTCCGTTGTTTGCGGATCTGACCCTGTTCGAAGGCGAAGCGGCCAAAAAGCCGCTGTACGAGCTGTATATCCGCGGCAACGCGCTGGACGCCCTCTGGGCCAAAGCCGCGCGGCGGACGCTGTATCAGAACGATCCGACGGACTACGGCCCCTATCTGGCCAACCCCTACGGCGAAGATGCCCTGCACGGGCTTTATCCGCTCACGAACGCGGCCCGCGTGCTGTATTCCGACCGCCGTCTGACCCGCTACCGGATCCGTCAGAACAGCGTCATGCACCGGTTTGACAAAGAGCGGCTGGACCAGCGCTTAAACACCGGCAAATTCGCCTTCTTTGAGCCCTTTATGAAGGAATGGGGCCTGTGGGACGAAGAACACCGCACCCTGCTGAAGGCTTCCTCCTACCGGGGCGTGCTGGATGGTATCCTCTTTTTTCTGCTGGAGGACGGCTATGACCGGCGGGAAGTCCGGGCCTATGCCCGCGGCTTTGTCCGGCAGCATCCGGAATTAAAGCAGCTGGCCCGTTCCCGGACGCTGTCCGCGAAAAACCGCCTGATCTTCCGCCTGTTTGCCGCCGGGCGCTTCGGTCTTCTGACGGCCGCCGTCAAAGCGCGCCGCCGGCTGCATTCATCCGGTTCCGGAAGGACTGCATCATGATCAGTGTTATTATTCCCTGCTACAACTCCGAAAAGACCCTGCTCCGCTGCCTGAAGCCGCTGCTTTCCGGGTCTTTCCGCGATTTCGAGATCCTGCTGGTGGACGACGGATCCACGGACGCAACGGCTTCCGTCTGCCGGCAGACAGACGATCCTCGCGTCTGCTTCCTTCCTTCCGAAAGGAACGAAGGCGTCAGCGCGGCGCGCAACCGCGGGCTGGAAGCGGCCCGGGGCGATTATATTGCCTTCATCGACGCGGACGATACCGTGGATCCGGACTATCTGCGGATCCTTTCCGAGGCCGCCCTGGCCGCGGATGCGGACTGGACCGCCTCCGCCTTTGCCTTTGTGGAGGAAGAGAATCCGGAACGGGAAGTTCTTTCGCTCCCGCCGGCCTTCCCCGAGCCGTCCGTTTTCATGGGCGCGGCGCTGAAGCAGGTGCTGCCCGGCATCATCTTCGACAACGGCGGAAGCAGCACGCTGGCCTCCGTGTGCGGCTGCCTGTACCGGCGCAGCCTTCTGGAGGAGCATCACATCCGCTTCCGGCGCGGCCTGCGCTACGGCGAGGATACGCTCTTCAATCTGGAATTCTCCGCCTGCTGCGGTACTTTATCCTACCTGCCCCGCAGGCTGTACCGCTATCATCAGCATGAAGGCGAAGCGACCGACGTCATGTTCCGCCGCTATTTGATCCGGGACCTGGCCGCCCTGCTCAAGGCGGCGGAATCCCTGCGGCAGGAGTCCGGAAGGCCTCTGAGTCCCGCGGAAAGCAATTATGTGCTGTCCCAGACCTTCGGCTTCATCAACCAC
The DNA here is from genome assembly GCA_902796695.1 of uncultured Lachnospiraceae bacterium. Taxonomy (GTDB): domain Bacteria; phylum Bacillota; class Clostridia; order Lachnospirales; family Lachnospiraceae; genus UBA6987. Next base: position 4,600 of record CADBQE010000270.1, on the reverse strand, counting down.
AATGCGCTTTTAAAAAGCAGGGAAGAAGCCGCCTCCTTCTTTGCCGAGATGGACAGCTGCTACTGGAGCGAGGAAGCGGTCCGCCGGCTGTGGGCGGAAATGAAGAAAGAAGACATCCGCGGAAAGCTGGGGCAGCTGCGGTTTTCCCTGATCCGCGGCAGGCACTTTAAGGCTCTGGCGGGTCTGCAGCGCGGCATCCGTCTGATCCGGCGCGCCGCGGGCGGAAAAACCCGATAAAACCGGCGGAAAAACCTGATAAAACCCGCGGAAAACCCCTTGACATTCCCGCGGAATCCATCTAAACTGTATGCGATTATGCTTCGTGTCTGGCATGATCGCGATCCCGGGGAGCAGCCGACCCACTGCTTTCGGGAAATAGATGTGGAGGTAGAACATTGGCTAACATTAAATCTGCAAAGAAGAGAGTTCTGGTTGCCGCCCGCAACGCCGAGCGCAACAAAGCCATCCGGTCCCGCGTGAAGACCTTCGTGAAGAAAGTCTACGCCGCCGTGGAATCCGGTGACAAGGCACAGGCCCTGGAAGCCTTAAAAGCCGCCGAAGTCGAACTGACCAAAGCGGCCGGCAAGGGCGTGTATCACAAGAACACCACTTCCCGCAAAATTTCTCGTATGACCTTAATGGTTAACAAGATGGCCTAAGGAGCAACACCCTCTGTTCCCAAAACATCGATTTAAAAAGGACGAGCCGCCACGGTCTCGTCCTTATTTTTGTGCTATCTTGCCGCGTTTTTCAGTTCGCGCGCCGTCTTGTAAACGCTCTCGCTCTGCAGGTCTCCGCCCAGCAGCCGCACCAGCTCGCGCACGGAATCTTCTTCGTCCAGCAGGCGGATCCGGGTGAAGGTCCTCTCCCCTTCCGTTTGTTTTTCGATGCCGTAATGACGGTCCGCCGGTGCCGCGATCTGCGGCAGATGCGTGATCAGGATGACCTGGCGGTAGCGGGAAATGGCCTTCAGTTTGCGGGCGACCGCCTGCGCCGTCTGGCCGCTGATGCCGGTGTCTATCTCGTCGAAGATCACGGTCGGAATACGGTCCCGGTCGGCCAGGATCGTTTTGATGGCCAGCATGATGCGGGAAAGTTCGCCGCCGGATGCCACCTTCTGCAGCGGCATCAGGTCCTCGCCGGGGTTCAGGGATACGGTAAAACAGGCCCGGTCCTTTCCGCCGGCGGTGCATTCCGGCAGTTCTTCCAGTTCCGTGCGGAAGCGGACGGCCCGGAAGTTCAGTTCTTTCAAGCCTTCCATTAAGGCTTCGTCCCACTGCGGGGCGGCTTCGGCGCGCAGACGGTGCAGGGCGGCCGCGGCCTCTTCCATTTCCCGGCGGGCCTCATCCACGGCGCGGTCGGCCTGTTCCAGACGGTTTTCGTAATCGGTCAGGCGCTCCAGCTCCGCTTCCCGGTCCGCGCGCGCCGTGCAGGAAGGAAGGCTCAAATCGCCGTATTTGAGTTCCAGGCGGTGCAGGTCATCCAGGCGCTTTTCCACCTGTCGGAAGGTCTCTTCGTCAAAATCCGCTTCCTCCAGATAGGCTTTGATCTCATGCTCCGCGGAAGACAGGATATCCTGCGCCGTGGCCAGTTCCTGATCAGCCTCCGTCAGGGCGGGAGCCAGACGGGCCGCGGCGCTCAGTTCGCCGGAGGCCTTCATCAGCAGTTCCGCCGCGTTCATCCTTCCTTCGGACAGATATTCGAGCACGCGGTTCAAGCCGTCGCGGACCCGGCCGAAGGAGGACATTTCCTTAAAGCGGGCCGCCAGCTCGTCCCGTTCTCCGGGGCGGACCGCCGCCTGCGTGATCTCGTCCAGTTCATACTGCAGGAAATCCATGCGCCGCCTGCGCTCCTCTTCGGAAAGCGTGAACGTCCCGCGCTCTTTCAGCGCCGCGCGGAAGGCATGCCAGGCGCGCGCCGTCCGTTCCGCGGCTTCGGCACAGGCCGGCCCGGCAAATTCATCCAGGATGGACAGCTGCCGTTCGGGCTTCAGCAGCGACTGATGCTCATGCTGGCCGTGAATGTCCAGCAGCAGCTCCGTTACCTGGCGGACACGCGCGGATGTTGCGGTCTCGTCATTGATCCGGAAGAGGCTGCGGCCCGGAAAGATGCGCCGGGAGATCAGCAGCATATGATCTTCGCAGGCAATATCCAGGGCGGCGAGCGCTTCTTCGAGCACCGGATCTTCCAGGGAAAAAACCAGTTCCACAAAAGCCTCCCCGCAGCCTTTGCGGATCATCTCCGCGCCGGTGCGGGCGCCCATGCCCGCGTTCAAAGCATCGATCATGATGGATTTGCCCGCGCCGGTTTCGCCGGTCAGGACGTTAAGGCCCGGACCGAAGTCCACGGAGGCATCTTCGATCAGGGCAAAATTCTTAACATGATAATGATACAGCATGGAGGATTCCTTTACCGATACGGCTCATTCGGAAAGCTTGCTGCGCAGCGTCTCGACGAAGCTCCGCTCGCTGAGCTTGAGAATATTGATGTACGTAGTGGCCCGCGTGATCTCCAGAATATCTCCGATCAGCAGCTCTTCCGGCTTTTCGCCGTCAAAATAGATCAGATAGCCTTCTTTACCTTCGTTGCCGGCACTCGGCGGTATGATCTCGATCTGCAGGCGGTCCGTGGGGGACAGGACCAGGGTGCGGCTGTTTAAGGAATGCGCCGCCAGCGGGGTCAGCAGAAACAGCTGGGCCGTGGGCTCCACAATAGGTCCGCCGGCGGAGAAGTTATAGGCCGTGGAACCGGTGGGCGTGGCCGCGATCAGTCCGTCGCAGCGGTAGTCCTTCAGCAGCTGCCCGTTGACGGAAACGCGCAGGCTGGCCATTTTCATGGGCACCGAGCGGCCGACGGTCACGTCGTTTAAGGCGCGGTGCCGGCTGATGGCCTTGCCGTTCCGCAGGATGCGGCCGTAGATCATCATGCGCTTTTCCCGCAGGAATTCATCCGACAGCAGCGCGTTCAGAATGGTTTCCGCGTTGGCGGGATCGCCTTCGGTCAGATAGCCTATCGTTCCGGTATTGATGCCGACGTAGGAAAGTCCCAGGTCCGCATAGCGCCTGACGGTACGGAGCAGCGTGCCGTCTCCGCCCAGCGTGATCACGCATTCCGTGCCGGACGGCGGCGTTTCCGTCTCTTCGTATGTGACGCACACGGCGCCGCGCTCCGTCAGATAGCGGCAGATCCTGTCGCGCAGGCGGAAGCCTTTGTCCTTATGACTGTTGCTGACGATATAAAAGTGTTTCATGGATTCTCCGGGTCCTTGTCCAGGGCGGCGTGGGATTCACTTACCACCCGGTCTATGTCGGCGGCCGGCACGGCGGCCTCCTCTTCCCGCTCCGTCCGTTCGCGGGACAGATACAGCAGATACTCGATATTGCCTTCCGGGCCTTTGACGGGGGAATAGGTCAGGCCGCGGATCGAAAGGCCAAGCTCCAGGGCCAGCGCACAGGTATTGACCAGCACTTCGCGGTGCACGGCTCTGTCCCGGACGACGCCTTTTTTTCCTACTTTATCCCGGCCGGCCTCAAACTGGGGCTTGACCAGGCAGACCAGCTGCGCCTGTTCCGTAAGAAGCGCAAGGAGCGGCGGAAGGACCAGCTTCAGGGAGATGAAGGAAACGTCCACGGAAGCAAAGTCGCCGGGTTCCGCCAGCCGGTCCGGCGTCAGATAGCGCACGTTGGTCTTTTCCAGACAGACCACGCGGGGATCGGTGCGGAGTTTGTAAGCCAGCTGGCCGTAGCCCACGTCCACCGCATAGACTTTCCTGGCGCCGTTCTGCAGCATGCAGTCCGTAAAGCCGCCGGTGGAGGCGCCGATATCCAGACAGACTTTGTCCGTCAGGACGAGCGGAAAAACCTGCAGGGCTTTTTCCAGCTTCAGGCCGCCGCGGCTCACATACGGAAGGGTCCTGCCGTGGAATTCCACCAGGGCGTCTTCCTCAAAGGACGCGCCGGGCTTGTCCTCCCGCAGGCCGTTCACAAAGATCTGGCCGGCCATGATATAGCCCTGGGCCTGCTGGCGCGAGGAAGCCAGGCCTTTGGCCACCACTAAGAGATCCAGACGCTGCTTCATTGCTTCACCTTCTCCCACTGCGTAAGAATGCGCTGGCACAGCTGCTCCGGCAGCCAGCCGAGATCCCGGTATAAATGCGCCGCATCGCCCTGCGGGAAGAAAGCGTCTTCCGGGGCCAGGTCGAGGACCCGGCAGGGCAGGGCTTCCCGTTCGGCAAAGTCCGCGATATGCTCGCCCAGACCGCCGCTGCGGTTGTTTTCTTCCAGGACGGCGATCAGCTGATGGCTTCCGGACAGGCGCCGCAGCAGATCCTCGTCAAACGGCCTGGTAAAGCGGGCATTGACCAGCGTCGCACGGACACCCGCCTGCTCCAGCAGCGGAAGGGTCTGCCGGGCGTTTTCCACTAAATGGCCGGCGGCAAAGATCAGGATGCCGCTGCCTTCCCGGAGGATCTCCGCCTTCCCCGTTTCCAGCGGAGGACGCTGCTCTTCCGCTTCCGTTTCCGGGACGGCGCCGCGGGGGTAGCGGATCGCGAGCGGCCCATCAAAGGTCAGGCTGAAGTCCAGCATGGCCTGCAGTTCCG
>CADBQE010000269.1 GCA_902796695.1 uncultured Lachnospiraceae bacterium | reverse complement strand
TTCGGCGTGCTGCCCGCCATGCCCACCGGGATCTTTGATTCCGAGGCTTTTGCGGACATGTATGCCTATGACGGAGACGATCTGGGCGCATCCGTCACGGCGGACGGCACGGTCTTCAAGCTGTGGGCGCCAACGGCCTCGCAGGTGACGCTGAAGCTCTTTGCGGCGGGCAGCGATGATGAGCCCGTTCCGGCGGATGCTCCGGCGCTTCCGGCCGAGGGCATTGCGATGGAACCGGGCGAGCACGGCGTATGGAGCGCGTCTGTCCCCGGGATAGGGCACGGCGTCTATTACGTTTACGAAGTGACAACGGCGCTGGGGACCCAGGAAACGGTGGACCCCTACGCGAAAGCGGTCGGCGTGAACGGCAACCGCGCCATGGCGGTGGACCTGTCCTTAACGGATCCGGAAGGATTTGACAAGGACACCTTCATCGATACGATCGAGACCTATTCCGACGCGGTGATCTGGGAAGTCCATGTGCGCGACTTCTCCAACCGCCTGACTTCCTCCAAGTACCCGGGCAAGTATCTGGCCTTCACGGAGACCGGCCTGGTCAACGAGGCCGGCGTGCCCGTGGGCGTGGATTATCTGAAGGACCTGGGCATCACGCATGTGCATCTGCAGCCGGTATATGATTTCGCGACCGTGGATGAAAGCAGCGAGGAACCGCAGTTCAACTGGGGCTATGACCCGAAGAACTACAACGCGCCGGAGGGCAGCTATGCCACGGATCCCTATCACGGAGAAGTCCGCATCCGGGAATTCAAGCAGATGGTGCAGGCCCTGCACGCGGCCGGCCTGGGCGTCGTAATGGACGTGGTCTACAATCACACCTACGACGGCAATTCCTGCCTGAACAAAGCGGTGCCGTATTACTACTACCGCTATACAGGCAAGGGCGAGAATTCCAACGGATCCGGCTGCGGCAACGAGACCGCGTCCGACCGCGCCATGTTCCGCAAGTATATGGTGGATTCCGTGACCTACTGGGCTAAAGAGTATCATATCGACGGCTTCCGCTTCGACCTGATGGCGCTGCATGACGTGGATACCATGCAGGAGATCGAGCAGGCGCTGCACGCGGTCAATCCGAAGTGCCTGATCTACGGCGAAGGCTGGACGGGCGGCACCTCGGAACTCAGAGACAACCGCCGGGCATCGCAGGCGAATATCAAGCAGATCAAGCCTTCCGAAGGCGCGGCCGGCAGCGTGGCGGTGTTTAACGACGCGATCCGCGACGGCTTAAAAGGCAGTGTGTTTGATGCGAAGGACACCGGCTACATCAGCGGCAACGTGACCGGCGAGACCGCCAATAAGGTCGGCTTCGGCCTGACCGGCGGCGTCAAAGGCGTGGGCGCACCCTGGAGCGCGGAGGGCGCCATGGTGATCAATTACATGTCCTGCCACGACAACCTGACCCTGTGGGACAAGCTGGCCGTTTCCTGCCCGGACGCCTCGGAAGAAGAGCGCATTGCCATGAACCGCTTCGGCGCTTCGCTGGTGATGCTCTCGCGCGGCACGCCGCTCTTCCTGGCCGGCGAAGAAATGCTCCGCACCAAGAACGGCGACGAAAACAGCTACAAGTCTTCGGACGAAGTCAACAATATCGACTGGGAAGCCCTGGTCCCCGGCAGCAGCGCCTATGAGACGGCCGCCTTCTACAAAGACCTGATCGCCCTGCGCAGAGACAACGAGTTCCTGCGGCGGGCCGACGTCTCCTACGAAGTGGGCCCGAACGGCAGCCTGACCGTGGAATACAGCCTGGACGGCACCGCAGTCGCCAAAGCCTTCGTCAACCCCGGCGACACCCCGCTGCCGATCCCCGAAGAAACCGGCCGCCTTCTCCTCGGCACCGCCTCCTCGGCCGATCCCCGGACCGTCACGCTCATCTACCTGGGCCGGTAACCGCCCCGGCCGAAAAACGTGACAAAAGAACCGTCCCCCTGTCACAAAACGTGACAGGGGGACGGTTCTTTTGTCATCTTTCCGCGGGATCAGAGGGAGGCGCTGTTCAGGATCTCTCCGATGATGCGGCGGGCTTCTTCGGTGACGGGGCTGCGGGTATAGGTGTAGATCGTGTAGATGGTTTTTCCGTTGCGGAGCAGGAAGACGAGGCCTTCCTGGAGGATGCCCTGCACGCGGTATTCATAGCGGAAGGCGGGGACTTCCCGGTCGGCGATCACGCGGGTGAAGTCTTCCAGCTGCCGGTACTCGTTGTTTCGGAGCAGGCGGCGCATCTGGAAGCGGATGCTGCGGATCGTGGAGTACGGAGTCGTCAGGGAGGCGAGCATCACATTGATCCGGCGCCACTGCACCGCAAGGATGATATGATGTTCTTCGTCCCGAAAGCCGATCCGGTCGCGATACCGGTTCGCGAAGGCCTGAGCAAGCTCTTCCTGCGTCATGGCGCGGAATTCCTCCGGGCAGATAAAAGTCAGTCCTCCGTCCGCGGTTATTCTTTTCATGGCGCCTGTACCTCCCTGTAATTCAGTATCATAATGAAAACGTCCGTTCCGTTCTTTTTCCGCCTCCAGTATAGCACAGATTCCGCGGAAAGTACAGAAGGAAGGGCAATCCGATTGACAAACGGCCGGACGGCCCGCTATGATGAAGCGGAGAAGGAGGAGAACCGGACAGACATGGAT
>CADBQE010000268.1 GCA_902796695.1 uncultured Lachnospiraceae bacterium | reverse complement strand
TTTGCAATCGGCCCGCGGAGAGAGGAAGAGAAGATAAAAAACGTGACAAAGGAACCGTCCCCCTGTCACATTTGCGCTGGCCCGATTTTTTTGGGGGCTATCGTAGGGGCCGACGGCCCAGGCCGCCCTCTCTTGCTGCTGCGCAGCAATTCACCTTGTTTGCAATCGGCCCGCGGAGAGAGGAAGAGAAGATCAAAAACGTGACAAAGGAACCGTCCCCTGTCACATTTTTGGGAAAAACAGATTGACAGAGTCGGACTATCGTGATAGTATGAGACTATCGGAGTAGTCTGGAACGACAGAACTCGAAAGAATCATTATGGAAGACCGTTTTTTCGACAGTGAAATGAAACTGATGGAGCTGATCTGGGAACAGGAGCCCGTCAGCGCGAAGACACTGGGCCTGCTCGCAGAGGAGCGCATCGGATGGAATAAGAACACCACGTATACCGTGCTGAAAAAGCTGGTGGCCAAGGGCCGCGTGGAACGCAGTGAGCCGGGCTTTATGTGCCGCTCGCTGGTGAGCCGCAGCGCGGTGCAGAAGCAGGAGACCCGGAGCCTGCTGGAGCGTTTCTTCGGTGGGTCGCGGAAAGCGCTGTTTTCCGCTTTGCTGGAGGACGAAAATACCACGCAGGAGGAACTGGAAGCGCTGAAGAAGATGATAGGGGAACAGTGAAATGGCGGAAGTGTTTTACTGGTTTCTGAATATGCAGATTGTGGCGTCGCTGTGCGCGCTGGCAATCCTGGGCCTTAGGCGGATCCGGCGGATCCCGCGGCGGCTGGTCTGCTGGCTGTGGCTGATCCCGGCTCTGCGCGCCGTGGTGCCCTTCGGCATCGGCGGACGCTTAGGCAATTTCGGGCTGGTGGGCATGCTGAACCGTTTCTGGGGACGGCCGGCCCGGATCACAGGGATGGAGAGGATAATCACGAACTACTTCAACGCCGCTTCCTCTTATGATCCGCTGACCTTCCCCAAGCCCCGTGTCGAGAGGCTGTTCAGCGTAAGCGGGACCATCTGGGCGGTCCTGGCTGCGGCCCTGCTCCTGGCTTTCGCCATTCTCTACGTCACAACGCTGCGGACCTTGCGTGACGTGCAGCCGCTTACGGGACATCCGGGGGTGTATGTCTCCGGGAAGATCACCGGCTCCGCACTGTACGGGATCCTCCGGCCCCGGATCATCCTCCCGGAAGGGATGGAAAACAATCCTCAGCTGGAGCATATCCTGCGGCACGAAGAGACACATCGGAAGCGGGGCGACAACCTCCGCCGGATCCTGGCCTTCGCCCTGGCGGCGGTCTGCTGGTTCAATCCCTTAAGCTGGATCTGCCTGAAATACTTCCTGGCGGATCTGGAACTGGCCTGCGATGAGCAGGTACTGGCGGCGTTGGGGGAAGAGGAAAAGAAGGCGTATGCAATGGCTCTGGTAGGTCAGGCGGAGCAGAAGAGCCTGTTTGCCTCCGCATTCGGCGGGGCGGCCATCCGCGTGCGGGTGGAGCGGATCCTGGCCTGGAAGCGGATGAGCCTCATGGCCTGCGCGGCGCTGACGGTCTTTGCGGCCGCCGTGGCGTGGTTTTTACTGACAGATCCTTTGAGAGGTGTGAGATGAAACGTTATATCAGTCTTTTTCTGGCAGTTTCGCTGCTTGGCATCCTGTGTGCATGCGCCGCACAGAAAGGAGGAGAGAGGATGGAAGCCGCCCGTCTGGAACCTTTTGCTCTCGAAAATGAGCAGACCCCCGCGGCCGAACCGGCAGATCCGGCGGAGATGTCCTCGGATGCTGCAATAATGCCTTCGGAACCCGCGGTAACGCCTACGGATTCCGCGGCAGCGCCCCCGAATCCCGCGGCAGCGCCCTCGGATTCCGCGGCAATGCCCTCAAATCCCGCGGCAGCGCCCTCGGATCCCACGGCAGCACCCTCAAATCCCACGGGAACACCCGAAGTCCCGGCGGCCGACCCCTTCCTCCCCGCCGATACCGTCCGGACTTTATGGGAAACCTTCGGCCTGGAAAAAACTGCCCGGGAAGCTTTTCTGGAAGCGCAGAAGAGCGGAGATTTTGTGATCACCCGGAACAGCGACATCATTGCCGGCCGGGACCGCCTGCTGGCTTACCGCGATGCGACCGGCCGGGGCGAAACGGGAGAGATCCTCGTGTTCAGCTATTATGATCTGGAGGGAGTTCGGTGCGGCGTGGAGTATTTCCGGGAACACGGCTCGGACCGCTCGACTGCTTACCTGACCAGGCTGAATTATGACGGACAGCGTTATACCTACGAGTCCCGTGAAAGCGATAAGGCGGAAGCAGGGGAATTTGACCGGGGAAGCTATCCGTACCTGCTGCATCTGGAAGGAGAGACCCGCCCGCTCGCGCGGCCTTATCGGTATGAGCATTTTGTCCTGGTCAATGACGATACCCTTACCTGGGAGCGGATCGAATGGGGCCTGCTCAGTTCGCAGTACGGAGACAGCGTTCCTCATTTTACCGTCGCTTCCCGGCTGTACAAGGATCCGGCCGGACTGCCGCAGACTTCCTATGTCCCGTCACAGGAAGAACGGATGATGTGGCATTACCGCCTGAACGGGACGGAAACGCAGAACACGCGCTTCATGACGACTCATCTGGACTCGGAAGATGCCCGCAGGATCTTTGCTCCCGCGGCGGATTCGCAGGGGATGCTTTCCTTCTGGCAGGGTGAGCGCATTTTATGGCGTACGGAACTTCCTTTTTCGGTCAGCGCGAGCTTTCCGGCGCCGGGCGGGATCCTGCTCTGCGGGACACATTATGATCCGAATACGCTCGCGGAAAAGCTTGATTATTATGTCTGCTATGATACGGCGGGCAATCTGCTGTGGGAGCACAAGGAAGCCGCGTCCGGCTGGCGGAATGTACTGGCCGCGCAGACAGCGGACGGTCAGACCGTTTTTGCTTCGCGGTGCATTTCGGGATCGGCTTCCCGTCTGGAACTCCTGGCCGTGGACGGAAACGGTGCGCTGCTTTGGAAACACAGCGCGGATCTCCCCGCGGACCGTATAGTACAAGCCTGCTGCCTGGCCGGAGAGGGGACCGCCTTTCTGGCTGTGCAGGATCGCAGCCGCCCGGATGTCGTTTCCTTTATGATGGTGGACCGCCAGCATTCCACCGCACAGCCGGCCCGCCATCTGGCGGACTTAAAGGCTCCGGAGAAAGACAATATCCTTATTGTCCGCAGCCTGCTCATGAGCGGAACCGATCTGTTCGTTTCCGCATACAGCTGCCGTGTCCCCGACCCCGAGACCATCCGGCACAGCACCCGGGAAGAAGTGGACGACGTCCTGGAACTCGCCATTCATTACTGCCAGGAAAAACAGGACCCGGACGTCCCCGCCGACCTTTTGACGGAACCCGTGCACGATCGCTACACCGCCGTGCTTTTCCGCTACGCGATGCCGGTGTACAGCAGCGCATCCTTCCCGTTTAAGCCGACCGTCGTCCTCACCTGGCCCGCCGCCCTGGGCAGCCTCCTGAACCATAACGATCAGGGCGAGATCACCTGGGATATCGAAGAAATCGGTGACGTCCGCTTTTCCCCCGCCACCAACGCCTTCAGCCTCTATGCCCCCTGCCGCGTCCTCCAGTACTTTTTCGAGCCCGCGGACCTGGACGGCGAACACAGCCCCGACTACACCCCCGGCGGCATCCTCCTGACAGATAAACCCGCCCTCTTTACGAGGTAGCGGAACAGGCAGGGACCGATGAGACCATGGACGGTTCTTGTGGCCCCAATTTACATTGGTGGAGGTGTATCCTTGTAGGGGCCGCTCTGTGAGCGGCCCGCCGAACGAAGAAATGCTGCCCATAGAGGGAGTTTGTATCCGTTCTCCGCGGGCCGATCACAGATCGGCCCCTACGATGATGCGATGATGAGCAACCACGGTGGGACCATGGGGATGGTTCTTGTGGCCCCAATTTACATTGGTGGAGGTGTATCCTTGTAGGGGCCGATCTGTAATCGGCCCGCCGAACGAAGAAATACTGCCCA
>CADBQE010000267.1 GCA_902796695.1 uncultured Lachnospiraceae bacterium | reverse complement strand
GATCGGCCCGCGGAAAGAGGACGTCCCTTTGTCACATTGGGGTGAAATCGTAGGGGCCGATCTATAGATCGGCCCGCGTGTCACATTGGGGTGAAATCGTAGGGGCCGATCTATAGATCGGCCCGCGGACAGAGGACGTCCCCCTGTCACATTGGAGTGAAATCGTAGGGGCCGATCTACAGATCGGCCCTCGGAAAGAGGACATCATCGCAGGATAAGTCCTCTGCAGCAAAAAAAGATGACAAAGGAACCGTCCCCCCTGTCACGTTTTTACGGTCTCCACTCAGTAAAGCGGTATGTATAGCCGTTTTCTTCCTGCGGCTCTGAAAGCACTGTTTCGTGCCAGCCTAAGGCGGCCAGATCGGGGAAGAAGACGGAGGGGGTGACGGGAGGGGCCTGGTCAACACGGGTCAGTATGCAGCTGTCGCAGTAGGGGAGGAGCTGGCGGTAGATTTCGCCGCCGCCGATCACGAAGGGGTCGGTCTCTTCCAGGGCGGTCAGAAGTTCCAGCAGCTCGCGGATGCTGTGGCACACGTATACGCCGCGCGGATGCCACCGGCGGTCCCGGGTGAGAACGATATTGCGCCGCTTCGGCAGCGGTTTTCCGCCGGGCAGGGATTCCAGGGTACGGCGGCCCATGATCACGGTATGACCGGCTGTCCGGGAACGGAAGAACTTCAGGTCGCCGGGAATGCGGTACAGCATGCCGGTGCCGTCCCCTATGCCCCAGTTCGGGGCGACGGCTGCGATTGCTTTCATCGGAACTCTCCTTAAGAAACGGGCCGGTGGGCCGGTTCAGACCGCGACCGGGATCGCGAACGGGTACTTGTGGAACTGATAGCCCTCTACGTGGACGCTGTCCACGGTGAAATCATAGAAATTCTTTATATCGGGATCGAGCCATACCTTGGGCGCCGGGAAAGGTTCCTGCTGCAGCAGGTATTCCACGCCTTCCACGTGGCGGTCGTAGATATGGGCATCCGCGATCACATGCATCAGGGTGCCGGCTTTGAGGCCGGAGACCTGCGCCATCATCATAAGCAGCAGGCTGTACTGGCAGACATTCCAGCTGTTGGCGGTCAGCATGTCGTTGGAACGCTGGTTCAGGATGGCATTTAATGTGTCTCCGGACACATTGAAGGTCATGGAGTAGGCGCAGGGATAGAGCGCCATCTCCGAAAGATCGTGATGGTTGTACAGGTTGGTGATGATCCGGCGGCTGGCCGGGTTGTGCTTCAGGTCATACAGTACGCGGTCCACCTGGTCGAACAGGCCTTCTTTGTATTTATGCTTTACGCCCAGCTGGTAGCCGTAGGCCTTGCCTATGGTGCCGTTTTCATCGGCCCAGGCATCCCAGATATGCGAACCCAGGTCATGGACGTTGTTTGATTTTTTCTGCCAGATCCACAGGAGTTCGTCTGTGGCATTTTTAATGGCGGTGCGGCGGATGGTCAGCATCGGAAATTCCTTCTGAAGGTCATAGCGGTTCACGATGCCGAAGCATTTGACGGTATGGGCAGGCGTTCCGTCTTCCCAGCGGGGGCGGACGTCCAGATTCGTGTCCCACACACCTTCGGTCAGGATCTGACGGCAGTTTGCCTTGAAGATTTCATCTGCGTAACTCATAAGCACCTCCTGTTCGGGCTGCTCCCACTATATCACAGAGGGGCTGGCCCGGGCAATGTTTTTTCTTGCATATCCCCGGAAGAAGCAGTAAAATATGACCGATTCCCTTTCCCGCGCCCGTACTGCCTGAACACAGAACCGGCCGCTTCTCGGATCAAGACGGGAGCCGCTCATGCTTGAGAATCTGAAAGTCACATTTTTGATCGTTTTCCCTTTTCTGGCATATATGACGCTGGGCTTTTTCCTCAGGCGCATCGGAGCGCTGACGGAGAACTTTGCCGCCCAGATCAACCGCTTTCTGGCCAATGTCCTGCTTCCCGTCAACATCTTCAACAGCCTGTATGCCAAGGATCTAAGCTCCGCATTCCGCAATCCCACCGCCCTTTACAGCGCGGCGGGCACGCTGCTGCTGACGTTTCTGCTGATGAAGCTGGTACCGCACTGGGAGAAAGATCCCGCCAAACAGGCCTCCATGGTCCACTGCGGCTTCCGCAGCAACAGCATGCTGTTCGCGCTGCCGATCGCGAACGGGATCTTCGGCTATGAGGTGCCGGAGATCGTGATCGTGCTGGCGGCGGTCGTTCTGGTCAATAACGTGGAATCGGTTCCGCTGATGGAATACTACCGGAACAGGACCCCGGCTTACGCGGGGCGCCGGACGAAGAGCAGTTTCTCGCTGAAAGGCATGGTCCTGGGCTGGCTGAAAACACCGCTGCTGATGGGCATGCTGGCGGGCACGCTGTGGAGCTTCCTGCGGATCCCGATGCCGGCGCCGGCGGCGGGTGTTGTTTCCGGGCTCAGCAGCACCGTGATCCCCCTGGCCTTCATGGTGCTGGGGGCGCGCCTGAATTTCGGCCATCTGAAGGCCAACCGGCGGAATGTGATGCTGACGGTGTTCTTCAAACTGGTGATCGCGCCGACCCTGTTTCTGATCTGGCCGGTCGCGGCGGGCTGGTCCGAACAGAATATCGTGGCGGTGCTGGTGGGCTTTGCCGCCCCGTCCGCCATTATTGCCTATGCCATGGCGGAATATTACGAATGTGACGCGGACATGGCCGGGGAGGTCATCTCCCTCTCGTCCGCTTTATCCATGATCACGATTTTCCTGTGGATCTTCGGCATGAAGCAGTTCGGCGTGATCTCGTGATCCGGGACGGAGTGCCCGGGCTGAAAGAACAGACAGAACGGCCGGGAATGCCTACAGAAGACCGCATACGGAGATCCGGTGACCCCGGATCTCTTTTTCAATAAACAGACAGCCCCGCTCCTCCGGACGGCCGGGGATCAGGGTAAGCTCCCGCAGCGGATAGGAGAGGCCGGTCCCGAGACATTTCAGATAGCTCTCCTTGCGCACCCACAGGCGGGTAAAGGCGAGGGAAGGGTCCGGCGAATTCTCCAGCCACTGCAGTTCCGCCGGGGAGAAAGCATATTCCGCCAGATCCCGCTCAAACGGCAGAAGGGGTTCGACGTCCGCTCCGACAGGCCGGTCCGAGACGGCGCAAATCACCAGCTCACCGCCGTGGGAAAGATTAAAATGCACGGCCGG
>CADBQE010000266.1 GCA_902796695.1 uncultured Lachnospiraceae bacterium | reverse complement strand
CCGGCTCGGCTTCTTTCGTCCCGGCTTCTTTGGTTCCGGCTTCCCCGGATCCCTGCACGCTTTCCGACGCGCCGCAGCCCGCCGTGCAGAGCAGCAATACGAAAACCAGCAATATCGCAATCATTCTTTTCACCGTTTTCATGAGTCGGTCCTCCTGTGTTTTTTCCTTTTGCCATCAATACCGGACGGACCGGAGAATTGTTGCAGCCGGCATTGACCCCGGCAAAAAAATCATTTATTAGCTGTCCTGTTCCAGGATCCGGCGCGCCGCGGTCCGGATGTCCGGAAGGACGGCTTTTGCCAGCCCGCGGATCTCATCATCGGGCTGCACCAGATCGGGGACCATGAACGGAACCGTTCCGGCGGCGTGCGCCGCGCGGATGCCGTTGAAGGAATCCTCTATGACCGCGCAGCGAGCCGGGGCCGTTGCGAGGCATTCCGCCGCCTTCAGGAAAATATCCGGAGCCGGCTTGCCGTGCGCCGCGTCTTCACCGCAGATCACCGCGTCAAAACAGGGAAGCAGGCCGGTTGCTTTCAGTTCCGGGATCACCAGTTCCCTGATCGTGGAGGAGGCCAGCGCGATTTTATACCCGTTCCGCCAAAGCAGCCGCAGGGCTTCCTCCGCGCCGTCCTTGACGGGCAGCGTCCCGTTTTCGCGCGCGAGCCGGAAAGCCTCATCCACTTTGATGCGGAGGGCTTCATACGGGTAATCCGCCCCCAGCCGCTCGTACAGGATCTGTTCCGACTGCTCCCTGGTAACTCCGATAATGGCGATCAGCGCCGCTTCCAGTTCGGGGGTCACGTTTCCGTCCGCTTCCTCCCAGGCTTCGATGAAAAGCCGTTCCGTATCCAGCAGCGTCCCGTCCATGTCGAAAATGACGGCGGAGAGGCTGCACGGCCCGGGTTCCTCTTCCGGGGTTTCTTCGCGGTACAGGCCCTGCCTCTTCACGTAGGCCGCCACCGCTCCGGGCAGCAGGTCGGACACGTCCTGTCCGTTCCGTACGCGTTCCCGGATCAGGGTGGAGGAAATGTCCAGGGCCGGGAAGGGCATCACGCGGATCTCGCCGCCGAAGCGCTGCATCAGCGCCGCCGCTTTCCGTTCCATGACGTCATAATCCGTACCGCTGCCGCGTCCGGCCGCCAGGATGCGGGCGCCGGCCAGGATCCGTTCCGGTTCCCGCCAGTGGTCCAGCTGGTCCAGGCAGTCCGCGCCGAAGATAAAACTGAACTCGTAATCGGGATACCGCGCATTCAGCTCCTCTACCGTTTCGCAGGTATAGGTGCGGCCCCCGCGGCGCAGTTCCAGGTCGCAGGCGCGGGCCCATTCCAGGCCGTCCAGCGCCCGCGCGGTCATCGCCAGGCGGTCCGCCGCCGGGCTGACCTGTTTTCCTTCTTTGAAGTAGGGCATGCCGGCCGGCAGGAACCAGACTTCGTCCAGATCAAACTGCTGCCGGGCATATACGCCCAGCAGCACATGGCCCCGGTGGATGGGATCGAACGTCCCGCCCACCAAGCCGATTTTTCTCTTCATACGATCTCCCCGGTAAACGGATCCAGGATCGGGGGCAGGCGGCGCTTGTGCGCGCTCGAGAGCCATTTTTTCCGGATCGCTGCGTCCGCGGCCGCATCCCCGGAAGTGCCCTTCCGGATCCAGTCATGGATCTGCTGATAGGTCACGCCCAGGCGTTCTTCATCCGTTTTGCCGGACAGGCCGTCGCTGGGGGCTTTTTCCACCAGGTGCGCGGGCAGTTCCGCAAGAGTCAGGCCCACGGCCACCACTTCCTTGCTGGTCAGATGGCCTAAGGGATTAAAATCGCAGCTGGTATCGCCGTCCTTGGTGCAGTAGCCCACCGTGCGTTCGGACAGGTTGCCGGTGCCGCACAGGAAGGCACCAAGCGCCTGGGCGATATAGCGCAGCGTGGTCATGCGCAGGCGCGGTCCCACGTTGATATTGCTCTCCCGCTCGGCCGCGATGGCTTCGCCGCCGGGGAAAATGTCCTCCGGAAGGCCTTCCCGCACCGCCGCCTTTAAGGTTTCGTGCATCGCGCCGATGTTCACCGTGCGGGTGTTGATCCCCAGCGAGCGGCAGACTTCCCGCGAATCCGAGATATCCGCCTGCACGCCGTCCGGCAGCATGATGCCCCAGACATTTTCGGGCCCCAGCGCCCGCGCGCATAAAGCCGCGGCCACCGTGCTGTCCTTGCCGCCGGAAACGCCTAGCACGACCCGGGAGATCCCGCAGCGAGCCGTGTGCTCGCGGATCATCTCCACCAGTCTGTCGCGTACTTTTTCCGCCTCGAACGGGGCGGTTCTTTCGTAGCCTTCCATTACATTTCCTCCTGCAGCAGCCGCATCTTCTCCCGATAATAGGCCGGCGTCATATCGATATAATGCTTATGCGGGTTCTCAAAGCGCTGTTCCTCCACCCAGACCTCGGTCTCCAGCTGGGCTTTCAGGCGCTGCCGGATCACTCTGATCTCTTCCGGCGGCATCTGCCGCACGCCGTCCTTCATGACGCATTCCTGCAGTTCGGTAAAGCGGAAGCCCTCCGTCGGATACAGCTTCCAGGGCTTTTCGGGGTCCAGCATATCCGTGATGGTTTCCGGCGTTTCGTCCTGCAGCGCCAGGATATCCACGATGCTCTGGCCCTTGGCGTTGTGCAGCCGGTATACCTTCTTTAAGCCGGGGTTGGTCACTTTTTCAATGTTTTCGGAGATCTTGATGCGGGGCATCATGACCCCGTTTTCCTCTACGGCGCAGAGCTTGTAGACCGCGCCGAATACCGGTTCGGAGCGCGCCGTGATCATCCGCTCGCCCACGCCGAAGGAGTCGATGCAGCCGCCCTGGCTTAAGATGGAGGTGATGGTATATTCATCCAGTGAGTTGCTCACCACGATCTTCGCCTCCGGGAAGCCCGCTTCATCCAGCATCTCCCGGGCTTTCCGGGACAGGTACGCCAGGTCCCCGGAATCCAGGCGGATGCCGAAATAGCGCGACTGCACGCCCTGCTCCCGCATCTCCTTAAAGACCTGGATCGCATGGGGCACGCCCGACTTCAGCACGTCGTAGGTGTCCGCCAGCAGGATGCAGTTGTGGGGATAATGCGCGGCGAAGCGCCGGAAGGCCTCCAGTTCGTCTTTATAGAACATGACCCAGCTGTGCGCCATCGTGCCGCCCACCGGGATGCCGAATTCCTGGCCGGAGGAGACCGTCGCGGTGCCGTTCACGCCGCCGATATAGCAGGCGCGGGCGCCGTAGATGGCCGCGTCGTTGTTGTGGGCGCGCCGGGCGCCGAAGTCCGAGACCCCGCGGCCTTTTGCCGCGCGTACGATGCGGTTG
>CADBQE010000265.1 GCA_902796695.1 uncultured Lachnospiraceae bacterium | reverse complement strand
GGTCGCCACCAGCATCGGGATAAAGCTCTTGCCGGACAGGCCGAAGCGGCGGAAGATCCGGTCCATGATGAAGGCGATACGGGCCATATAGCCGATATCTTCCAGAATGCAGAGCATCAGGAACAGCACCAGCATCTGCGGGACGAAGCCCAGCACGGCGCCGACGCCGGCCAGAATACCGTCGGAGATCAGTCCCACCAGCCAGGGCGCCGCGCCCCAGCCTTCGAGCAGAGCCCGGGAGCCGTCTGTCAGCCAGGCGCCGCCCAGCGTGTCATTGGCCCAGTCCGTCAGCCAGGTGCCGATGGCAATGCCGCCGTCCCCGATGGGCTTGCCCATCGCGATCGCGTATACCAGGAACATGACGCCCGCGAAGATCGGCAGCGCCAGGAAGCGGTTCGTCACGATCTTGTCGATCTTATCGGAAGCGCTGAGCTTCTCATGGGATTTTTTGACATAAATCCCCTTGATCAGTTCGGCGATATACACATAGCGTTCGTTGGTAATGATCGCTTCCGCGTCGTCATCCAGTTCTTTTTCCGCGGCCTGAATATCTTTCTCAATATGGGCCAGGGTCTCCTTCGAGATCTTCAGCTGTTCGGCCGCTTTCTCATCGCGTTCGAACAGTTTGACGGCGTACCAGCGCTGCTGCTCTTCCGGCATGTCGTGCACGACGGCCTCTTCGATATGCGCCAGCGCGTGTTCCACCACGCCGCTGAAGCTGTGAGCCGGTGCGGATGCTTTTCCCTGCGCCGCTTTTACCGCGGCTTCGGCGGCTTTGTCAATGCCGTCGCCTTTCAGCGCGGAGATTTCCACCACCGGGATGCCCAGGCGCCGGGACAGTTCGCCCGCATTCAGCTTGTCGCCGTTTTTGCGGACCACGTCCATCATATTCAGGGCGACGACGACGGGAATGCCCAGTTCGGTCAGCTGTGTGGTCAGATACAGGTTGCGTTCCAGATTCGTCGCATCCACGATATTCAGGATCGCGTCGGGCCGTTCCTGGATCAGATAATTCCGTGCCACAACCTCTTCCAGAGTATACGGGGAAAGCGAGTAGATGCCGGGAAGGTCCGTGACGGTCACGTCTTTGATCTTTCTCAGCTTGCCTTCCTTCTTTTCCACGGTCACGCCGGGCCAGTTCCCTACAAACTGGGCGGAACCGGTCAGAGCGTTGAATAAAGTCGTTTTGCCGCTGTTGGGGTTGCCGGCCAGTGCAATACGAAGTTCCATGTCCAAATCCATCCTTTCTTACATTAGCATATGCTAACCGTTCTGCAAAAAAAAGAACTCATTCCACCTCAACCATTTCGGCATCGGCTTTGCGCAGGCTCAGTTCATACCCCCGAACCGTCAGTTCCAGCGGATCGCCCAGCGGGGCCACTTTTCTGACGTAAATATCGATCCCCTTGGTGATCCCCATGTCCATGATGCGGCGCTTCACGGCGCCTTCGCCATGGATTTTTCTGACTTTGACCGTAGATCCGATCGCAGCATCCCGTAACGTCTTCATTCCTCTTCTCCTTTCCGGAAGGATCACACCAGAATCCTTCTTGCCATGGTTTCGCTGACCGCCACCCGCGATTCCTTCACCTTGACGATCATGTTGCCGCCCGTTTTACTGATAACGGAGATCGTGCTTCCCGGAACAAAGCCGAGATTCTCCAGGTGTTTTTTCACCTCCGGAGTCCCGCTGATCTTTTTAACCGTGACTTCTTCTCCGTCATTCGCAAAGCACATCGGAAGCATTGTTTTCCTCCCTTTCCTCATCCGGCGGCAGCAGTCCGAACCGGCTTTCAGTTAGTTTTTGCTAACTGCCTAATACTATAGTTAGCCAGCCCTAACTTGTCAAGTCTTTTTTTGCCTCTTCCGCAAAAAAACGGCCTTCCGGACATCATCTGTCCGAAAAGCCGTCTGCCGCGGAGCGGCGCGGGGCCCCTCAGCCCGGCAGCGCATCCTCCCGTCTGCCGGCCAGGCCCAGTTCTTCCGCATGGAGGCGCATCCCTTCGATGCAGATGGCCGCCACGTCCTTCAGGTCCATCCCCAGCATTTCGCAG
>CADBQE010000264.1 GCA_902796695.1 uncultured Lachnospiraceae bacterium | reverse complement strand
ACCTTGCGCACCAGGGAATAGCCGTTGGAATGGATGCCGGAGGAGGCCAGCGCGATCACTTTGTCGCCCGCCCGCATCCGGTTATGGTCCAGAATATGCTTCTTGTCCACGATGCCGACGGAAAAGCCCGCCAGATCATAGTCGTCCGGGGCCATGGTCCCGGGGTGCTCCGCCGTTTCGCCGCCGATCAGGGCGCAGCCGGCCTGCACGCAGCCTTCCGCCACGCCGGCCACCAGTTCCGCCACCTTTTCCGGCTCATTGCGGCCGATCGCGATATAGTCCAGGAAAAACAGGGGCTTCGCGCCGCAGCAGATGATATCGTTGACGCACATGGCCACGCAGTCGATGCCGACCGTGTGATTCACGCCCAGGATCTGCGCGATGCGCTGCTTGGTGCCCACGCCGTCCGTGCCGGAGACCAGCACCGGTTCCTCCATGCCGGCCAGGTCCGGTGCGAACAGGCCGCCGAAGCCGCCGATATCCGAGACCACGCCGGGAATAAAGGTGCGTTCCACATGCTTTTTCATCAGTTTTACGCCTTCATAGCCCGCTTCGATATTGACACCGGCCGCGGCATACGAGGCGCTGTGCGATTTTTCTGCCATATCTTACTCCCTTCCGTCCCAGCAATAGGTACAGAGCTGCTCTCTGGGCAGGCCTATGGCGCTGATCACGCCGTCCAGCGTCTGGAAATCCAGAGAGGCAAAATTGAATTGTTCGCTGATGGTCTTCCGGAGGGCTTTGCCCCGCTCCGTTTTTCCGTCGCTGTATTCCGGGATATGCTTCAGGCCCTCTTCGCCCTCCAGTTCCATGATCACCCGCCGGGCGATCAGTTCCATGTCGGAAACGGAACGGCTGAAATTCAGGTATTTGCAGCCGTACATAATGGGCGGGCAGGCGGAGCGCATATGCACGGATTTGGCGCCGCTTTCATACAGGAAATCCACGGTTTCCTTCATCTGCGTGCCGCGGACGATGGAATCGTCCACGAAAAGCAGGTTCTTGCCTTCGATCAGCTCCTTCACCGGGATCTGCTTCATTTTGGCGATGTGCTCGCGGTCCTTCTGGGTGGGAGGCATGAAGCTGCGGTTCCAGGTAGGCGTATATTTAATGAAGGCACGGGCAAAGGGCAGGTGACTTTCGTTGGAAAAGCCGATGGCGTGGGGCGTTCCCGAATCCGGCACGCCGCCCACATAGTCGATATCCAGGTTTTCCAGGGTCTCCGCTTCGTTGCGCGCCATAATGGCCCCGTTGCGGTAGCGCATGGCTTCCACGCTGACGCCTTCGTAGACGGCGGTGGGGAAGCCGAAATAGCTCCAGAGGAAGGCACAGATGCGTTTTTCCTTGCCGGGAGGCGCCAGCTGCGTGATGCCGTCCGGGGTCAGCTGCACGATCTCGCCCGGGCCCAGTTCGCGTTCGTCATCGAAGCCCAGCTTGTGGTAGGCAAACGCTTCGAAGCTGACCGCATAGCCGTCTTCGCGGCGTCCGATCTGCACCGGCAGCCGGCCGAACCGGTCGCGGGCCGCGATCAGCGAGCCGTCATCTTTCATAATAAGAATAGAAGCGGTCCCGTCGATCCGGGCGTGCGCAAAGTGGATGCCCTCTTCCAGGGTCGGCATCTCGCTGATCAGCGCCGCCACC
The DNA here is from genome assembly GCA_902796695.1 of uncultured Lachnospiraceae bacterium. Classification (GTDB taxonomy): domain Bacteria; phylum Bacillota; class Clostridia; order Lachnospirales; family Lachnospiraceae; genus UBA6987. Next base: position 7,682 of record CADBQE010000264.1, on the reverse strand, counting down.
AGTTCCGTGTTGTTGATGCGGCCGCCGGACATGGCAGCCATGTGCGTGCCGGCCATATCCAGGTAGCAGGAAATCAGTTCTTCCGCGTTGTTGATGACGCCGGTGATGCAGATGGCGTAATTGCCGTGGCGGGAGCGCATGAGCAGCGGCTGCGGGTCGGTGTCGCTGATGCAGCCGATCGCGCTGGTGCCGCGCATTTCGGCGAAGATCTCCGCGAACTTGGTGCGGAACGGCGCGTTTTCAATGCTGTGGATCGTGCGCTGCAGGCCGTCCTTAGGGCACCAGGCCGCCATGCCGGCCCGCTTGGTTCCCAGGTGCGAATGGTAATCCACGCCGAAAAAAACGTCCGCAAGACATTCTTTTTTAGAAGTAATGCCGAAAAATCCTCCCATAAAGGGTTTTTCTCCTTTTCAAAGTCTGTGAAGGTGAAGGAAAACAGCGGGGCGGACCTAAGCGTCCGCCCCGCAGGTCAGTCATTTATGCAAAGAACAGGCGGGACAGCTCCATGGGCTGGATATACTGGCCGTCCTTGTAGACGCGCATATTGCCGGAAGCGATCTCATCGATCAGCATGACGTTGCCGTCGGCATCGTAGCCGAATTCGAACTTGATGTCGTACAGTTCCAGACCGCGCTTTTTCATCTCTTCCGCGACGACCGACATGATCTGCTGCGTCTGGGCTTTGATGTCATCATACTGCTTTTCGGTCATGACGCCCAGCACCACCAGGCCGTCCTTCGTGACAAGCGGATCGCCCTTGGCGTCGTTCTTAAAGGTCATTTCCACATAGGAAGGAAGTACGGCGCCTTCTTCCACGTACTCGCCGTAGCGGCGGAAGAAGCTGCCCACGGCGCGCAGACGGCAGATGACTTCCAGGCCGTGCCCGAAAACCTTGGCCGGCAGGACTTCCATGGTCGTCTCCCCGAGATCGGCGCTGACATAGTGCGTCCGGACGCCGGCCGCTTTCAGTTTTTCGAAAAAGTAGATGGACATGCGCAGGTTGACGTCGCCCACGCCTTCGATCGTAAGACCGACGGTGTTCATGCCGGGATCAAAGACACCGTCCTCGCCGGTGCAGTCGTCCTTGAACTTCAGAAGGTAGTTGCCGTTTTCCAGGGCATAGACGTTTTTGGTTTTGCCGGTGTAGACCAGTTTGCGTTCCATTGTTTTCTCCTTGCTGCTTATTTAGTTTTGTGGGGGTTGAGAGACGATCCGCGGGCGCTGTGCCTTCAGACCGATAGGTTCCTGTCTTTTTCCCGGACCGCTTCGGCTTCCGCCGCGCGGCGCGCATCCAGCGCCGCCGCCAGGGCTTCGTCCTCTACGGCCAGGATCTGGGCGGCCAGCAGGGCCGCGTTGACGGCGCCGTCCACGGCGACCGTCGCCACCGGGATGCCGCGGGGCATCTGCACGGTGGAAAGAAGGGCATCCATGCCGTCCAGCACGGAAGACTTCAAGGGAATGCCGATGACCGGCAGCGTGGTATTCGCGGCCAGCGCGCCGGCCAGGTGCGCCGCCATGCCCGCGGCCGCGATCAGGACGCCGAAGCCGTTTTTCCGGGCATCCGCGGCAAAATCCCGGGCTTCCGCCGGTGTCCGGTGCGCGGAATAGATATGCATTTCATAGGGAATATGAAGCGCAGACAAGGTGTCGGCAGCCTTCCGCACTACCGGCAGATCGCTGTCGCTTCCCATGATGATCCCAACTTTTTTCATGATTTCCTCTTTTCAGGTGGTGAGAGAATTCCGCGGGAAGAGCATCCGCGGAACCGGCCCGGCTCCGGGCCGCCGGGAGCAGAAACAAAAAGAGCACAGTAAAACATCTCTGTTTCCCTGCGCCCAGACGGTCGGCTTTCCATTTCTCTGTTTCCCTGGGGTGCTCCCCTTTTCCGTCAGTCGCAAAGAAACGTGTTGGTTTTACGGGACAAGTATATATGCGGCGGCGGGAGCCTGTCAAGGGAAATCGCATCTGTTTTTTATGAGAATAACGCGGCATTTTTTCTTCTATTCGCAAGTGAAACCGCTTGCAATCCCGTGAAGTGTTGTGCTATAGTACCGATGAATATGGCCAGCCGAAAGGCATGGTCAAAATATAATGGAGGAAGAACTAATGAAGAAGATCCTGGCACTGACTTTATCCCTCTGCCTGATCCTGAGCTTGGCTGCCTGCGGCGGACAGACTCCTGCCGGTACTACGGCTGCTCCCGCTACGGAAGCGCCCAAGACCGAAGCTCCCGCTACTGAAGCTCCCAAGACCGAAGCCCCCGCTACCGAGGCTCCCGCTACCGAAGCCCCCGCTACCGAGGCTCCCGCTCCCACCGGCAAGACCAAAATCGGTATGGTTACCGATATCGGCGGCGTGAACGACAAGTCCTTCAACCAGACTTCCTGGGAAGGCCTGCAGGCTCTGGACAAAGATGCTTTCGAAGTGAAGTACCTGGAATCCAAGACCGATGCCGACTATCAGACCAACATCAACAACTTCATCGACGAAGGCTGTGACCTGATCATCTGCGTCGGCTACATGCTGGCCGATGCCACCAAGGAAGCTGCCGAAGCCAACCCCAACCAGAAGTTCGCCATCATCGACGACTCCACCTGCGCCGATCTGCCCAACGTAGCCTGCCTGATGTTCGCTCAGGAACAGGCCTCCTACCTGGTAGGTCTGGTAGCCGGTTCCGTAACCCAGTCCAAGACCGTCGGTTACGTACAGGGCATGGTCTCCGATACCATGAACCTGTTCGGCATCGGCTACATCACGGGCGTGCTGGAAGCCTGCCCTGAAGCCAAGGTCCTGCAGTACAACGCCAACAACTTCGGCGACATCGCCGGCGGCCAGACTGCTGCGAAAGACATGATCACCAAGGGCGCCGACGTTATCTACCATGCGGCCGGCGGCACCGGCATCGGCGTCATCAACGCCTGCGGCGAAGCGGGCGTCTGGGCTATCGGCGTGGATACCGACCAGTCCATCCTGGATCCCGAGCACGTGATCACCTCCGCTATGAAGCGCGTGGACATTGCTTCTCAGGATATCTCCAAGGCCGTAAGAGAAGGCAGCTTCACCTCCGGTGTACATATGTACGATCTGTCCAACGGCGGCGTGGACCTGGCTCCTACCCGCGATCATATCCCGGCTGAAGTGCTGGAGCTGGTCGAAGCCAAGAAAGCCGACATCATTGCCGGCAAGTTCACCGTTCCGACCACCGTTGCCGATTGCCCTGCGTTCGAACTGAAATAATCGGTTCAACCGAAAAGGGGCGGCCTCCGGGCCGCTCCTTTTTTTGTGCAAAAAAAGTAATCCGGGGCCGTTTCTTTGGGCGCTATTTTATTGACATTTCCGGACGCCGCCTTTACAATATCTTTATTAAAATAAACTCGTTCTGTGCGATCAGAAGGAAAACCGAAAAAGAAGGGGGCAGACACTTGGGAAAAGAACATGTGGACATGAATACGCCCGTCATTGAAATGCGGAATATCGTCAAGCGATTCGGCGACTTTACCGCGAATGACGGCATCAATCTGACCGTCCACAAGGGAGAGATCCATGCGATCCTGGGCGAAAACGGAGCCGGAAAGTCCACACTGATGAACCAGCTGTACGGACTGATCAAGCCGACCTCCGGCGATATTATCGTGCGAGGCCAGAAGATCGAAATGAACAATCCCCGGGACGCCATCGCAGCCGGCATCGGCATGGTCCATCAGCATTTCATGCTGATCCAGCCGTTCACCGTCACCGAAAATATCGTACTGGGCACGGAGCCCGTGAGCGGCATCAAACTGGATATGGTGAAGGCCCGTCAGAATGTGCTGGAAATTTCCGAGCGCTACGGCCTTTCCATTGACCCGGACGCCCGGATCGAAGACATCTCCGTCGGCATGCAGCAGCGCGTGGAGATCCTGAAGGCGCTGTACCGCGGCGCGGACATCCTGATCCTGGACGAGCCCACCTCCTCCCTGACGCCGCAGGAGATCCTGGAACTGATCCAGATCATGCACAAGCTGACGGAAGACGGCAAGAGCATCATCCTGATCACCCACAAGCTGAAAGAGATCAAGGAATCCGCGGACTTCTGCACCATCATCCGCCTGGGCAAATATATCGGCACCGTGGACGTGGACACCGTAACGGAGAGTGACCTGGCCAATATGATGGTCGGCCGCAACGTGACCTTCAAGGTGGACAAGCCCGATATGGAACCCGGTGAAGTGGTCCTGGAAGTGAAGGGCCTGCACGCCAAGGACTACCGCGGCGTGGAGATCTTAAAAGGACTGAATCTGACCGTCCGCCGGAACGAGATCGTGGGGATTGCCGGCATTGACGGCAACGGCCAGACGGAACTGGTAGAGATCATTACCGGCCTTAAGAAAGCCACGGCCGGCGAAGTGCTGGTGAACGGCGTGAACGTCTGCAACAAAACGCCGCACTTCGGCTTTGAACACGGGGTCTCCAGCATCCCCGCGGACCGTCAGAAGCACGGCCTGGTCCTGGCCCACTCCGTGGAGGACAACCTGATCCTTCAGAATTATAAAAAGAATCCCTACGCGAAAAAAGGCATCCTGCAGCGCAGCCCGATCTACAGCCATGCGCAGGAAGCCGTTGCCAAGTTCGACATCCGCCCCGGCGGAAGCGAGAAGCGGCCGGCCGGCACGCTCTCCGGCGGCAACCAGCAGAAGGTCATCATCGCCCGTGAAGTCTACAATGACAAAGACCTGCTGATCGCCGTGAACCCGACCCGCGGTCTGGACGTCGGCGCCATCGAATACGTGCACGGCTATCTGGTCGGACAGCGCAACAAGGGCAAGGCCATCCTGCTGGTCTCCTTCGAACTGGACGAGATCATGAGCCTGTCCGATATCATCGACGTTATCTTTGACGGCAGGATCGTCAGCCGCGTGCCCGGAAAAGAGGCCGATGAGAAAACGCTCGGCCTGATGATGGCAGGAGGTGGAAAAGCATGAAAAAGAAAAGAAGCGTCATCGAGATCATTTCTACGGTCCGGTTCCTGCACATCCTGCTGGCCATTATCCTGGGCTTCGCGGTCGGCGCGCTCTTCCTGACCGTCATGGGCATCTCCGTGGGCGACGCCTACGGCAAGCTGCTGGACAGCGTCACGACCGTCAAGGGCATCTCTTACGTGATCGTATACGCGACGCCGTATGTCATGACCGGCCTGTCCGTGGCCTTCTCCTTCAAGACCGGCGTGTTCAACATCGGCGCCGAAGGCCAGTTCGTGGTCGGTTCCATGGCCGCGGCCGTGACGGGCATCCTGCTCAAGGCGCTGCCGAAGCCGGTCCTGATCCCGCTGTGCTTTATCGCAGCCATGGCGGCCGGCGCCCTGTGGGGCATCATCGTGGGCATCCTCAAGACCAAATGGGGCATCAACGAAGTGCTGGCCATGATCATGTTCAACTGGATCGCCTTCTATTTAAGCAACTATATTGCCGGCCTGCCCGGCATCAAGAACACGGGAACGGCGGAAGCCACCCAGTCTCTGACGGAAAACGCGCGTACGCTTCTTTCCAAGGAAACGATCTCGCGTCTGGGGCTGGCTCCCACCGCCAACTGGGGCATTCTGGTGGCCGTCGCGGCCATGATCCTGGTGTGGTTCATCATTGAAAAGACCACGCTGGGCTACGAGCTCAAAGCCGTCGGCTCCAACCGCTTTGCCGCGGAATACGGCGGCATCGGCGTGAACCGCTCCATTCTGACCGCACTGGCCATTTCCGGCGCTCTGGCCGGTCTGGGCGGAGCCCTGCACCTGATGGGCATGGGCAACCGCATCAGTATCTTCTCCGCGCAGGAAGGCTTCGGCTTCGGCGGCATCGTAGTAGCCCTGATCGGCTGCTCCAACCCCTTCGGTGCCCTGGCGGCCGGCCTGTTCTACGGCGCGCTGACCTACGGCGGCAGCAAGCTGAACCTGGTAGGCGCTCCCACGCAGCTGACCAGCGTTATCATCGGCACGGTGGTCTTCTTCATTGCCATCTCCGTGATCTTTGAACGCCTGGGCGGCGGCATCCGGGCCCGCCGCAACGCGGCCGCACGCGAAGACAAGCAGAAACGGGAGGCCCAGAAAACGCCTCCGGAGGCCGCCCCCGGCGGCGCCCCGGACCAGGAAAAGAAGGAAGGTGAAGCGAAATGACAGACGTGATCAACAGTTTAGGCATTTTACTATTCGCAACGCTGGCTTACGGCACGCCGCTGATCTATGCTTCTCTGGGTTCCTGCTTCTCCGAGGTCTCCGGCGTGGTAAACATCGGTATTGAAGGCATGATGACCGCCGGCGCCTTTACCGGCACGGTCGTGGCCTATTTCACGGGCAGTCCCTGGATCGGCTTCCTGTGCGGCGGTCTGGCCGGCATGCTGTTCGGCGCGCTGCACGCCCTGGCTACGGTCCGTCTTGGCGCGGACCAGACCATCGCCGGCACCGCCATCAATATGCTGGGCCCCGGCGTCGTGATCATGATTGCCCGCGTGCTCTTTGATTCCACGGACACCATCCCGCTGACCACCGAGCAGCGCATGCCCCGTCTGCTGGCGGGCGTATTCGATACCGGCACCACGTTCGGGCGCTTCATGGACAACGTGTTCTCCACCTACGCCTCGACCTATCTGGTATTTGTGGCCGTGATCATCGTCTGGTTCGTCTTCTACAAGACCCGGTTCGGCCTGCGGATGCGGGCCTGCGGCGAGCATCCCGAAGCCTGCGAAACGCTGGGCATCAACGTGCTTAAGACCCGTTTCCTGTGCGTATGCCTCTCCGGCTTCCTGTCCGGTCTGGGCGGTGCCTGCGTTACCATGGCGATCTCCAACCAGTTCCGGCCGATCTCGATCGTCGGCCAGGGCTTCATTGCCATCGCCGCGGTCATCTTCGGCAAATTCCGGCCGCACGGCGCGCTGGTAGGCTGCCTGCTGTTCGGTTTCTGCTCCGGCCTGAAAACCGTGCTGGGCGGCTCCTCCGGCATCGATACGCAGCTGATCTCCATGATCCCTTACGTCGTCACCGTGCTGGTGCTGATCCTGTTCGTGGGCAAGTCCCGCGTTCCCAGCGCCAACGGCAAGCCTTTCATCAAGGCGCGCTAAGCCGGTTTTTCCACAATATAGTACTATTTCAGGCCCTCCCGTTTGCGCCGAGCGCGGCGCGGCGGGAGGGTCCCCTCAAAAGAAGGAGGTTGCTGTATGGAATTCATTCAGCAGTATGCACCAATTGTTTTAGGCCTCTGCGCGCTGGTTTTCGCCTATTATCTGATCCGGAAGGTCAGCAAGGCGGATCCCGGCACCGAACGCATGAAAGAGATCTCCGCTTACATCCATGAAGGCGCGCGCGCGTTCCTGCTGGCGGAGTACCGGATCCTGATTATTTTCGTGGCGGTCCTGTTCCTGCTGATCGGTGTCGGCATCGGCTGGGTCACCGCGGTCTGCTTCCTGGTCGGTGCGGTCTTATCCACGCTGGCCGGCTATATCGGCATGAATATCGCGACGAAGGCCAACGTCCGCACGGCGGCCGCCGCCAAGGATAAAGGCATGAACGCGGCGCTGTCCGTCGCCTTTTCCGGCGGTGCCGTCATGGGCATGTGCGTGGTCGGCTTCGGTCTGGCCGGCGCGGCCGTCATTTACCTGATCACCGGAAGCCCGGATGCCCTGTCCGGCTTCTCCCTGGGCGCTTCTTCCATCGCGCTGTT
>CADBQE010000263.1 GCA_902796695.1 uncultured Lachnospiraceae bacterium | reverse complement strand
GTACCAGCTGGGCCCGGGCTGCGGCCGCATTACGATCGGCGGGGTGGATATCCGCGACATCGACACCGGATATCTGCGGGAAAATATTGGCATGGTGCTCCAGGAGCCCTTCCTCTTCTCCCGCACGCTGAAGGAAAATATTGCCATCACCCGGCCGCACATGACCATGGAGCAGATCCGCGACGTATCGCGGGCCGCGTGCCTGGACGAGACGATCCTGGGCTTCGCCAAGGGATACGACACCTTTGTGGGCGAGCGCGGCGTGACGCTCTCCGGCGGCCAGAAGCAGCGGGCGGCCATTGCCCGGACACTGGCGCAGGAAGCGCCGGTCATGGTCTTCGACGACTCGCTCTCCGCCGTGGATACGGAGACCGACGCCCGGATCCGCGCCGCCCTGAAGGCGCGCTTCGGCAGCGCCAGCGTGATTCTCATCTCTCACCGCATCACGACCCTGTCGCAGGCGGATGAAGTGCTGGTGCTGGAAAAGGGCCGCATCGCGGAGCAGGGTGCGCCGGAAGAACTGAAGACCGCCGGCGGCATCTATCAGCAGATCTACGAGATCCAGTCGGGCAGCGCCCGGGAAGGAGGTCCCTATGCCGGATAAACAGAAGAAAAACAAGGACGGCCGATCCCTGCCGTTTTTCGGGATCCCGAAGATCCTGCCCTATATCGGTCAGTACCGAGGCATGATGGCCGTGATGGTCATCACCGGCCTGCTGGGCAGCACGATCGACATCGTGATCCCGCTGTACCAGCGCTACGCCCTCAATCATTTTGTGGGGGAAAACACGCTGGATACGCTGCCCTGGTTCCTCCTGATCTACGTGGCCTCGCTGATCCTGACGGCCGTGGCCAATTATATCAACGGCCACCTGGCACTGAAGCTGGAGGTTTCGATTAACAAGGAGCTGCGCAGCCTGGCATTCGGGCATCTGCAGACGCTGGCGTTCTCATACTACAACCAGAACAGCGTCGGCTATATTCATTCCCGCGTTATGAGTGACACCTCCCGCATCGGCGGCCTGTTTTCCTGGTCCCTGGCGGAGGGCGTCTGGCAGACCACCTATCTGATCGGCGCCGTTGCCGTCATGCTGGCCGTGAATCCGAAGCTGGCCCTGCTGGTGCTGCTGGTGCTGCCGCTGATCGTGATCCTATTCAGCCTGTTTCAGGCGAAGCTGATCAAGGTAAACCGCGAAGTGCGCGAGATCAACTCCCGCATTACCGGCAATTTCAACGAAGGCATCACGGGCGCGCGCACCATCAAGACGCTGGCCGTGGAAGACCTGATCGAAAAGGATTTTAAGGCCGAGACCGCCAATATGCGCCGCACCACGGTAAAAGCCGCGCGCTTCCGGGGCCTGTTCGCTTCCACGATCGGCCTGGCTTCCTCCCTGGCGCTGGCTATCGTGCTGTGGCAGGGCGGCATATTGGCCGCGAAAGACGTGGGGACCTTCTCCCTGTTCATGTCCTACGCGCAGGGCATGATGGAACCGGTGCGCTGGATCATCGACGTGATTTCGGACTTCATCACCACCCAGGTGAATATCGAGCGCCTGACCCGGCTGCTGGAAACGAAATCCGACGTCACGGACACGGACGAGGTCATCCGGATCTACGGCGACAGCTTTGACCCGAAGCGGGAGAACTGGGAAGAGATCCGGGGCGACATCGAGTTTCGGGACGTCTCGTTCCACTACCCCGACGGCGAGGAAATGGTGCTGGAGCACTTTGACCTGAAGATCCCCTTCGGAAGCAGCATCGCGATCGTAGGCGAAACCGGCGCCGGCAAATCCACGCTGGTGAACCTGATCTGCCGTTTCTATGAACCGACGGAAGGCCGTGTGCTGATCGACGGCCGCGACGCCCGCGAGCGCAGCCAGCTGTGGCTCCACAGCGCGCTGGGCTACGTGCTGCAGACGCCGCACCTGTTCTCCGGGACCGTGCGCGAAAACCTGCTGTACGGCAATCCGGATGCTTCGGAGGAGGATATCCGCAGAGCGCTCGAACTGGTCTCCGCCACCGAAGTCGTGGAAAAGCTGGAGAACGGCCTGG
>CADBQE010000262.1 GCA_902796695.1 uncultured Lachnospiraceae bacterium | reverse complement strand
CTGGTGATGAATGCGCTGGTGCTGCTGCCGTTCTATGCGAAGATGATGCCGATCGAACGGATCATTGCGGCGGGCGCCGCGATCTTCCCGCAGATCGACTCCGTCTGGAGCTTCGCGCTGTGGTGCGTGGTGCCTTTCAACCTGATCAAGGGCGCGGTCGTATTTCTGCTGACAATGCTGCTGTATAAGCGGGTGAGCCGGCTGATCAAGGAAGCCGGCAGAAAGGCGTGAGCGGCGTGCGGAACGAATCGGAGATGACGGTGATCGAAACAGCGGGACCGGAGGAGACCCGGGCTCTCGGGCTTCGGTTCGGACAGAAGGCGCAGCCCGGTCTGGTGATCGCGCTCAGCGGCGATCTGGGCGCGGGCAAGACGGTATTTGCCAAGGGCTTTGCGGAAGGCCTGGGAATCACGACGCCGGTCACAAGCCCCACCTTCACGCTGATGCAGATCTATGAGGGCGGACGGATTCCGCTTTGTCATATGGATGCCTACCGCCTGGAGGAAGAATCCGAACTGGAAGCGGTGGGCGGTCACGAATATTTCGGCGGCGACGGCGCCGTTCTGGTGGAATGGCCGGAAATGGTGGAAGGACTGCTGCCGGAGGATACGGTCCGGATCCGCATCGAACGGATCCCGGAAAAAGGCGGGGATGCCCGCCGCATTCTCATCAAAGGGGGAACGCCCGGATGAAACTGCTGGCGATCGAGAGCGCGGCCCTGGTCGCCTCCGCGGCTCTGGCGGAGGACGGCGCGGTGACCGCCGAGATCACACTGAATACGAAACTGACGCATTCCCAGACGCTGCTGCCCGTCATCGACGAGCTGTTTGCCCGGACGGAGTGGCAGGCGGAGGAACTGGACGGCATCGCCGTATCCGCCGGCCCCGGATCGTTTACCGGGCTCCGGATCGGCGCGGCCACGGCCAAGGCGCTGGGACTGGCCTGGAATAAGCCGCTGATCGCGGTCCCGACACTGGACGCCATGGCCTATTCGCTGTGGGGCTGCCGCTTCCTGATCTGCCCGATCATGGATGCGCGCCGGGCGCAGGTCTACACGGGCCTGTACCGCTTTGAAGCGGACGGGACGTTTACCGTGCTGGAGCCGTCCGCGGCGCTCAGTATGGAAGAACGGATGGCGGGGCTGAAGGAGCGCGGGGAGACGGCTGTCTTCCTGGGCGACGGCGTCCCGGTCTTCCGGAAGACCATTGAAGAAACGCTGGGCGGGCAGGCACTGTTTGCCCCGTCTCATGTGAGCCGCCAGCGGGCGGCTGCCGTGGCGGCGCTGGGCGCGGAAATGCTGGCCCGGGGCGAAACGGTGACGCCGGCGGCGTTCGCGCCGTTCTATCTGCGGATCTCGCAGGCGGAACGGGAGAGGAACGCGCGGCTGAAAAAGGAAGCGGAAGAAGGCTGAAACAGTCGGAAAAAGCCTGAAACAGGAAAAGGAACAGGGCTGAAAACAGCCGGAATGACATAAAAAGGACAGGAGGCTTTTATGAGCACCGTTACGATCCGGCCCGGCCGCGTGGAAGACGCCCCGGCGCTGCGGAGAATGGAACAGCAGAACTTTACGGACCCCTGGTCTGAGGAAGGCCTGCTCAGTTCCCTGGCTTCCCCCTTAAGTTATATCCGCATCGCGGAGGCGGACGGACGGCCCGTAGGCTATCTGATCGCGAGCCGTGTGCTGGACGAAGGCGAGCTGCTGCGCATCGCCGTGGACCCGGACAGCCGGGTGCGGGGCGTGGGCAGAGCGCTGACGGAGACCATGATGCGGGAAAACCCGGGCACGAAGATCTGGCGTCTGGATGTCAGAGTCAGCAATTACGGCGCGATCAAGCTGTATGAGTCCCTGGGCTTTACGCCAGTGATCCGCCGGCGCAACTATTATGAAAAACCGGCGGAGGACGGCATAATGATGATGCTGGAGACCGCCCGGCAGGATTGATGATCATATGCTGGATGTCTGTCTGGCCGGAACCGGCGGCATGATGCCGCTGCCGTACCGGCATTTAACCTGTCTGATGCTGCGGCATGAAGGATCGCAGCTCCTCATCGACTGCGGCGAAGGGACCCAGATCGCGCTGAAGAAGCGCGGCTGGAGCTTCAACCCGATCGATTATATTTTATTTACGCATTTTCACGCGGATCATATCAGCGGGCTGATCGGCCTGCTGCTTTCCATCGGCAACGCGGACCGGAAGGATCCGGTGACGCTGGTGGGGCCCCGCGGCCTGCAGAAGGTCGTGGAGAGCCTGCGCGTCATCGCGCCGGAACTGCCGTTTGAACTGGAATTTATGGAACTCGGCACGGAGCCCATGGAGCACCTGAAGCTCGGCGCGTTCGAGATCACGGCGTTCAAGGCCCGCCACCGCATCCCGTGCTACGGCTATACGGTGGATATTCCGCGGCAGGGGCGTTTCCTGGTCGAGCGGGCGCAGGCGCTGGGCCTGCCGGTCCGGATGTGGGGCCTGCTGCAGAAAGGCGAAACCGTGGAGTTTGAAGGCGAGACTTATTTCCCGGAGATGGTCCTGGGGCCGCCCCGCAAGGGGATCCGGGTCAGCTACTGCACGGACTCCCGGCCCACGGACAATATCGCGGAGGGCGTGCGCGGCGCGGATCTGTTTATCTGCGAGGGCATGTACGGCGAAAAAGGCTCGGAACAGCGGGCGGCGGAGCATAAGCATATGAACTTCGCGGAGGCCGCGGACCTGGCTAAAACAGCGGGCGTCCGCGAACTGTGGCTCACGCATTTTTCACCGGCTATGCCCCATCCCGAAGAGTTTACGGAGACCGCGCAGGAAATATTTCCCAATACGGTCGTGGGAAAAGACGGCTTAAGCCGCACACTGAATTTTGAGGAAAACGACATTGAATAACATCAATATCCTGGCCATCGAATCTTCCTGCGATGAGACGGCCGCCGCCGTGGTAACGGACGGCCGCCATATCCGGAGCAATATCATCTCCTCCCAGGTGCCGCTGCATACGCTGTACGGCGGCGTGGTGCCGGAGCTGGCTTCGCGCGCGCATATCGAGCGGATCGACGCGGTGGTGCAGGAGGCGTTAAAGGAAGCCGGCATGACGCTGCCGGAAGTGGACGCCATAGCGGTGACGTACGGGCCGGGGCTGGTCGGCGCGCTCCTGGTGGGCGTGGCCTATGCCAAGGCGCTCGCGTTCGGGCTGAAGAAGCCGCTCATCGGCGTGAACCATATCGAAGGCCACGTGTCGGCCAATTTCCTGGAGCATCCGGATCTGGAGCCGCCGTTCCTGAGCCTGATCGTTTCGGGCGGCCATACCAATCTGGCATTCATGAAGGATTACGGAACGTTCGAGATCCTCGGCCGTACGCGGGACGATGCCGCCGGCGAGGCTTTCGACAAAGTGGCCCGCGCGATCGGCCTGGGCTATCCGGGCGGTCCCAAGATCGAAAAAGCCGCGCGGGAGGGCAATCCGGAAGCAATCCATTTTCCCCGCGGCAAAGTGGACGAAGCCCCGTACGACTTTACCTTCAGCGGCATGAAATCCGCTGTCCTGAATTACCTGAACCATGCGGAAATGATGGGAGAACCCGTTTCGCAGGCCGATGTCGCAGCCTCCTTCCAGGCCGCCGTCGTCGACGTCCTCGTAAGCCGCGCGATGCACGCGGCCGCGGAACTCAGGCAGGATAAAATCGTCCTGGCCGGCGGCGTCGCCGCCAACGGCGCCCTGCGGAGCGCCCTCGCGGACGCCTGCGGAAAAGCCGGCATCGCCCTCTGCGCCCCCTCCCTCATCCTCTGCACCGACAACGCCGCCATGATCGGCTCCGCCGCCTACTTCCGCTTCCGCCGCGGCGAGCGCGCCGGCTGGGACTTAAACGCCGTCCCCTACCTCGAACTCTGACGTGACAGGGGGACGGTTCCTTTGTCACGTTTTGTGACAGGGGGACGGTTCTTTTGTCACGTTTTTCCGCGATAGTGTAAAATAGTTGTGGGATTTTTGGGCATAGATAAAGACCAGCCCGACGTGTTAGAATAAGTTTGGAAACAAAACTAATACG
>CADBQE010000261.1 GCA_902796695.1 uncultured Lachnospiraceae bacterium | reverse complement strand
TATTTATACCACGCAGAACTCGGATTTTCAGCGCGTCCTGGACGAAGAAGTGAACAACCCGGAGAACTACCCGGACAGCGCGTTCCAATGGTCCTTTGCCTATACCGTAAATGCCACGCTGGCGGACGGGCGCGACGTGACCTATACCGAGAGCCACGTCAAGCGGACGCTGAACCTGGCGACGCTTGTGTATGACAGCCAGGAAGAGATCAGGGAAGTCGTTGACAGCTTCAAGGAAACGGTCTTCGGCCCGCATGACGTGATCGCGGATGAAAAGATCACCTTTACGCTGCAGCCGCAGCTGGCTTCCATTATCATCGATCAGCACACCGGCCATGTGCTGGCAATCTCCGGCGGCCGCGGCGACAAAGCGTTCAGCCGCTCCATGAACCGGGCCACGCAGACGTACCGGTCGCCCGGCTCCACGTTCAAGATCCTTACGACGTTCGCCCCCGCGCTGGACATTAAAGGACAGACCCTTTCAAGCGTCCAGCAGGATCTTCCGTTCACGTATCAGGGCTACACCATGAAGAACTGGTGGCCGTCCAATATGTGGCTGGGCAACTGCACGGCGCGTCAGGCGATCGTATACTCCATGAATGTGGTCAGCGCCAATTTCCTGGTCAATACCGTGGGGATCGAGACCGGCTTCGAATATGCCGAGAAGTTCGGGATCTCCTCGCTGGTGCGGGAAAAAGAGATCGGCGGCCGCATCTATTCGGACCTGGGGCCTTCCCTCTGCCTGGGCGGCCTGACCAACGGGGCCAATCTGCTGGACGTGACCGGCGCCTTTGCCGCGATCGCGGACCGGGGGACTTACCGCGAACCCATTTTCTACACCAGAATTACGGACCACGAAGGAAATGTCCTGCTGGAGAAGAGCCAGGAAACGCATCAGGTTATCAAGCCGAGCACGGCCTATCTGCTGACCAGCGCTATGGCGGATTCCATGAAGGACGGCAGCTTCAAGCAGACCTATTTCAAGCCCAGTTCCATGTCCGCTGCCCTGGAGGGCCGCATGCCGGCTGCCGGCAAATCCGGCACGGCCACGGACAACGCCGGCAAGGACCGGGATTACTGGTTTATCGGCTACACGCCCTATTATTCCATGGGCGTTTGGAGCGGGTTCGATGACGGCAGCATTCCGCTGCAGGACAACGTGGAGATGAACAACTACCACAAGACGGTCTGGAAGGCGGTCATGGACCGGATCCATGCGGAGCGTCCCGCCATTGACTTCCCGGTCCCGGATGATATCCGCACGGCCAGGGTCTGCTCTTTAAGCGGCAAACTGGCGGTCCCCGGCGTCTGTGAGCAGGACCCCAACTGCCAGGTCTACGAAGAATATTTTGCGGCCGGCACCGTTCCTTCCGAATACTGCGGCATTCACACGATCATCCATATGTGCAGCCAGACGCACGAAGAAGCCAACGAGCACTGCCCGCGCACGTATGACAAACTGTATTATCTGATGCCGGTCACGGATGTGATCACGCTGGATTCCGAATACATCTACCGGCCCGGAACCAGCCCCGCCCGCTGCACGGAGCATGAAGCGCCGGCTCCGCCGCCCACGCTTCCGCCCGCCACGGAAACGGACCCGTCCGAAGAAGAAACGACCGAACCGGAGTCCGAAGATCCGGCCGAAGAAATCGAAACGGACAGCACGCTGCCGTACATCTCTCCCACCGTTCCGGGACTGCCCGGTCCGGAAACGGAAAGCGAAAGCACCCCGCCGGACGAAACGCTGCCGGTCAGCACGCTGCCGGAACCGTAAAGCCGGGGGGACCGTAAAGCCGGGGAAAGGAATCCGCCGGCAGAGACTGACCGGAATATCGACGAATCGGTTATCGGGGAAATCTGACGGAAAATCGAGCATGCAAAAACGGCTGCCGCATCGCGGCAGCCGTTCCTTTTCTTTGACCGGATCCGCTGATTAGTCGGGAATCAGCGGAGTCCAGTACTGCTGGTTATAAATATCCGTAAAGCGGTAGACGGGCTGCGCATTCTTCTGGTCGCGGTCGCTGAGCAGCATGGTGCTGACCTTCAGACGGTCCGCGCCGACCGTCACGGGATCGCCGATGACATAGGAATCCTGATAGACGGCATTGTAATCGTAGTAATCACAGATGAATTCGATCCGGTCGCCTTCTTTGATGCCGTTCAGCCCGGCTTCCACCGTTTCGGCCTTTCCGTCGATCTCCAGCGTATAAGCTTCCGCATCGGACGTTCCGGCCGCCTTGGCGGACATGCCTTCGGTCTCTTCGTCCTGATAGATATTGCGGACGCCTGCGACATAGCCGTCTTCATGCGCATTGTCGAACACCAGGATCAGTTCGGCGCGCTGTCCGTTTAACAGCACGGGCACGCGGCCGGTGATCGTATACTGATCGCCGTCCTGTACCATATCCATGAAGTAGTAAGCCACGATCTGACCGTTCACGGCGATCCAGCTGTTGTCGTATTCGCCGATCAGGACGCCGTATTCGTTGATCTCGAAGCTGTTGTCCAGCCCCAGATCGATATAGCCCTTGCCGTCATCCAGGAAAACGTTCAGCTCCAGGTTTTCCACCACATCCCACTGCTTGTCCGTCAGGTGGATGCCGTATTTGCCGTTTTCATACAGGACCCATTTCAGATTTTCGGGATCCAGACGGTTGTTCCAGATGTACTGTGCGGTGTCTTCGACGTTCAGGGAACGGCCGAAGCTGCCGCCCAGGAAGCTGCCCAGATCGGGCGTCAGGCCGGAAACGCCGTTCATGCTGCCGCCCAGCAGGCCGCTCAGAATAGAGCTGACCATATCCTGGCTGTCCGCCGCCTGTCCGCCGCTCGTATAATTGCTGAGCAGGGAACTCAGGCCGGAAGACGCACCGCCGCTGGCGGCCTGTCCGCCGGTCTCCATGCTCGCGAAGTCGCGGATGCAGCGCTGGTACTCTTCGTCCATGCCGATCGTCTGATACATCTGCAGGGCGCTGTTCACCTTGCGGACCTGCTGGTACGGGAAGTACATGGACAGGCCGTAGGCATTGGTCATGTCGCTGGAGGTGCGGTTGTATTTGACCGCGCTCAGCAGGCTGTTTACGAGCTCCGTGGATTCGTTTCCGCCGATGCGCCGGGCCAGGTCAACCAGGTCGACCTGATCGATCTGCGTGGAAGAAGCAAACTCGCGGGTCGCGCTGCGGGCTTTGGCCACGGTCTTGTAATCGGAACTGATCAGGGAGCTGGCGGCCGAAGCGAAATCCTTCAGATCCGCGGGAACGGTCTTTTCCAGTTCCGCCAGATCCACTAAGGACAGCGTGGCTTTCTGGCCGGCGCAGGAGCGGGCACAGGTCTCCACGAAGTCATCGCAGATCTGCTTGCCGATCTCCAGCGTGGACAGGGAGGTGTTGGCGGACAGCTTGTTCAGCCAGTTGGTGTAGTACCAGCCGATGCCGGGTTCCGTTTCTTCGGAGCCGATCAGGTAGTCGGCGAATTCGCTGCAGACCAGAGCGGTCTCGGTGGTCGCCATCAGGCACGCGTCGACGCCGAT
>CADBQE010000260.1 GCA_902796695.1 uncultured Lachnospiraceae bacterium | reverse complement strand
CAGTCCCTATTATCTGGCCTCCTCCATCAAGCAGGAGATCGGTGCGAACGGCCTCAGCAAGAGCATCAGCGGCAAAAGCACCACCGTTTCGCCGGGCGGTATTTCCCTGAAGGGCTATTACAATTACTATAATGTCTACGCCTATACGATGATGGGCATGGACGCCAATGACGTAGGGCTGTGGTTTGCCGAAGGCCAGGACCGCGGCCACACCGACTACAACCGACCCTGGAACACCCGCGAAAAAGCGCTCTGGGGCGGTGCGATGTTCCACGCCTACAACTATCTCAGAACCGGACAGAATACGCTGTATTACAAGCGCTTCAACGTGGCCAACGGGATCTACTGGCACCAGTATATGACCAATATCATGGGCGCGTACTCCGAATCCCGCCACATGGCTCTCGCGTACGACGACATCGCCCGTTCGCATGTCCTGCGCTTCGATATTCCGGCCTACCTGAATATGCCGCAGACGCCGGCGCCGCAGCCGACCTGGGATGAGAATGCGGCGGTCAACAAGAACCCGAACAACCGCCTGCTGTCCATTACGGCCGAAGAAGCGATCCGGAACCCGTCCGTGAACGTGGACGAAACATCCTATGTCATGGCCGTGAATGCGGCGGAAATGACGCTGCGGGCCGTCCCCATCGATGACGGCGCCTCCGTTGCGGGAACCGGGAAGATCAGCCTGAAACCCGGAGAGAATATCGTCACGCTCACGGTGACCGCCGCCAACGGCAGCACCAGGGAGTATACCGTCAATATCTTCCGGGCCAAAGCGGAAAGCGCGGTATTTACAAGCGGCTATATCCGCTCGGGCAGCTACTGGACCGGGATCGAGCCGGGAACGACCGTGTCGGAATTCCGGAACGGGGTGACGCTGGCCAACGGCTCCTCGCTGGTGCTGTATGACGCTTCCGGCCGGAAAAAAGCCGCGGACGCCCTGATCATGACGGGCGACCGGATCCGGATCTATGCGCCGAACGGAGCTCTGTACAAAACCGGGACGTGCCTGATCTACGGGGACGTAAACGGGGACGGGAAGATCCAGATGTCGGACCTGGTCCGCTTACGAAACCATATTCTGGGCGAAGATCTTCTGAGCGGCGCCTTCAAGAAGGCCGCCGACGCCAATTTCGATAATTCTATCAAGATGTCCGATCTGATCCGGATCCGCAATCATATTCTGGGGACCGGCCGGATCGCGCAGGAAAGCAGGGTGCAATGAATCTGAAAAGAAAAATGAAAGCGCTTTTCGCCGGACTGCTGGCCGTGCTGCTGGCTGCGGGAAACATGCCGGTGCATGCTGCCGATGCCACGATAAGCTTTTATGCCCCGGCGTGCACCGAGGGAGAGGAACTGACCGTCACTATGGATATCACCCCGATGATCGGGGGCCTGGACCTCAAGTTTCACTATGATCCCGAATACCTCCGCTTCAACGGCGTGTCCGGCGGTTCGCCCAACCTGAACCCCAACCCCTTCATTGATGAGGACGAGTTCCGGATCAACGATATCTATCTGTCCACTGGCGGCTTTTATTTTGCTTACAGCCTGTTCTTTACCGCGCTGAAGAGCGGCACAACAAGCATAGAGATCACGTATGCGGACATCAGCGATACGGCCGGCAACAGCATCACGGATATCGCGATCGGAAGCGCGTCGGTCACGATCAACCCGGCGCCCACGGAACCGCCTACGGAGGCTCCTACCGAAGCGCCTACCGAAGCTCCTACGGAGGAGCCCGAACCTACGGATCCTCCTACCGAAGCCCCCACGGAAGCCCCCACGGAAGCGCCTACCGAAGCCCCCACGGATCCGCCCACGGAAGCCCCTACGGCTCCCCCGGCACCGGTCGCCCTGACGCTGGACAGTGTATCCTTTGAAGGCGGCGAACTCATTCCGTCCTTTGATCCGGACATTACGGAATATACCGTGCGCGTTCCGGAGGGGACTGAGAAACTGCGCCATTCTTTCCATGTGACCGACAGCCGCGCCGGTTCCTACTACTGGCCTTTCTCGGAAGCCGAACCCGGCACCTGGGTCTTCTCCCAGGGCAGAGAGATGGTGATCCGCGTGCTGACACCGGATGAGACGGATTACACGGACTATACTTTTATGCTGGAAGAGCCGGAAACCGAAGCGCCTACCGAGGCGCCTACCGAACGGCAGCCGTCCCATGACGCGGCGCTGTACAGCCTGTCCCTGGAGGGCAGCGGGTCGCTGTGGCCTTCCTTCTCGCCGGAAGTGTTGACGTACCGGCAGGAGATCGATCCCTCCGTCAGCGCACTGACTCTGCGCTATACGACCCGCGACGGCGGCGCGTCCGCTTATCCGAACATTTCATTGGACAACATCCCGTACGGAGAAACCGAGCTGGTGATCCACGTGACCGCCGAAGACGGCTATACGGTCAGCGATTACCGGGTAGTCATCGTAAGACCGCAGGAAACGCCCGGAACGGAAGAGTCGGAAACCGAAGACACTCAGCCTGCTGAGACCGAAACCCCGGAAGAAACCACCGAGCCCGCGGAAACGACCGAACCGGAGACAACCGAACCCGCAACAACCGAAGAACCGCTGCTTCTGGAATCCGTTCCGCTCCTGTTCAAGGTCCTTCCCATCCCGAAAGACGCGGAGATCCCCGCAGGCTATGTGCTGCGGAAAATGGTGACAACGGATCAGTCTTCCTTTGAAGTGCTGCTGCCCGAAGGCGTCGGCAATCCGGACCACTATATTGTTTACGGCGTACGCATGAAAGAAGTGCAGCCGGAAGAAACGGAACCGGCCTCGGAGGATCCGTCCGAAGCAGACGCGACGGAAGAACCTTCCCTTGATTTCGATGAAACCGCTGCGCCCGAGCGCATCCTGGAAGAAGACGGGGAACCCGGATTCTATCTGTACGACCTGAAGGAAGGGACGCTGCAGCGCCTGGGCCTTGCCGTCGTTCCGACGACGGAAGCACCCACAGAGCCTCCTACGGAAGAGCCGACGACCGAGCCGCCGACCACCGAGCCGGCCACGCAGGCGCCCGAAACACAGTCGGCCGCGGCCACCGAGCCGGCCGCAACGGAAAGTGAAAGCGCCTCCGCGAACGAGCCCGGAAACCGCAGCGGTGCGGACAAAGGCGGCATTCCCTGGTGGATCTATGCTGTCATGGCCGCAGTCGTCTGCGGAAGCGCACTGGCCATTATTCTGCTGGCCAAGGATAAAAAGCATCTGCAGGAAGAACTGAAGGACCGCGGGGAACTGAGTCCCGAAGAAGAAAAAGCCTTCCTGAGCATGAACAGCGGCTCGCTCTACTCCATGGCCAAGGAAACGAACTCACCCTGGACCGTAGAGGACCTGGACCCCGTTCTAGATGAGCAGCTGCGCCGCGAAGAAGAGCAGACAACTGCGGAAGACGCGCCCGAAGAAGCGGCCGAAGAGGCGGAAATTCCCGCGGAAGAGGCCGCAGAAGAGGCGGAAGCTCCTGCCGAAAACGCAGGCGATGACGCGGACGCGGAAGCCCCTGCGGAGCCGAAGGCACCGGAAGCATGAAACAGAAGAAATACTACGCAGTCAGAAACGGCAGAGTTCCGGGCATCTATGAGTCCTGGGACGCCTGCCGGGCTCAGGTGATCGGCTATCCGGGAGCGGAGTACAAAAGCTTTTCCACCCGCGGGGAAGCGGAAGCCTACTGCGGGGGAGAAGAGCAGGGCCTTAAGCCCGGCGGCCTTGAGGACCCCTCCCTGTCCTTTGTAGAGATCTATGTAGACGGCAGCTTCCGGGCCGACACCGGCGAATACGCTTACGGCATGGCTGTGCTCGGCGACGGCGAGGAACTCTGCTTTAAACAGAAGTTTACCGACCCCGAAAACGCCTCCATGCACAATGTGGCCGGCGAGATCCGCGGCGCCATGGCCGCGATGGCTTACGCGCTCGAAAACGGCTACGACGTCCTGTACCTGTATCACGACTACATGGGCATCCGCTGCTGGTGCACCGGCGAGTGGAAAGCAAACAAGCCGGGGACGATCCTGTACCGTGATTACTACAACAGCATCCGGGACCGCCTGGAAGTGCATTTCCGCAAGGTCAAGGGCCACTCCCACGACCGCGGCAACGACCTGGCGGACCGTCTGGCCAAAGAAGCCCTGGGGCTCGCATAAACAGTTTCCCGCATCAGAAAAGCGGCGGCCTTCGCTGAAGAAGACCGCCGCTTTTTATGGGAAAATTCCCTCGTGTCAGACCGTTTCCGGCTGCGCCGCCGCATCCGGCTTCCGGAGCCGGACAACCGTCCTCCCCAGGAAATAGAAGCTGAGTACAAACGAAACCGCTTCCGCAAGCGGGAAGCAGAACCAGACATTGTCCAGGATGCCGCTGAGCGAGAGCAGATAGGCCGCGGGCAGCAGAACGATCACCTGGCGGCAGACGGAGATCAGCAGAGTGTGGAACGGATTGCCGATCGCCTGGCACACGGAGCCCGCAATGATGCAGAACCCCGCGAGTGGGAAGTGCAGACTGATAATCCGCATGGCCCGCGTTCCGATATCCAGCATCTCCTGTGTAGGCGAGAAGATCCCCAGCAGAAGATTCGGGATCAGCAGAAACGCCAGCGTTCCCAGCGACATATAGCCCACGGCGGCGGCGATGGACAGCCGGTAGGTCTTTTTCACCCGATCGAACAGGCCGGCGCCGTAATTGTAGGATATGATGGGGAGCATGGCGTTGTTGAGCCCGAAGATCGGCATGAAGATGAAGCTCTGCAGCTTGAAATAAGCCCCGTAGACGGCCGTAGCGGCCTCCGTAAAGCCGATCAGGATCTGATTCATGCAGAAATTGACCACAGAGCCGATCGACTGCATCAGAATGGAAGGCATGCCGATCCGGTAAATATCCGCCGCGATCCGGCCGCGGAATCGGATCATGCGGAAGGCTCCGCGCAGATCCGGGTTGTATTTCAGATTCAGAAGCAGTCCCACTCCGGTGGCGACGGCCTGGCCGATGACGGTGGCGACGGCGGCGCCCTTCACTTCCAGCCTCGGGAAGCCCGCGTAGCCGAAGATAAAGAGCGGGTCTAATATGATATTGACCACGGCCCCGGAGAGCTGGATCAGCATGGACTTGTCCGTGCGTCCGACAGACTGCAGCAGCCGTTCCTGCGTCACCTGCAGGTACAGGAAGAAGCAGATGCCCATGACAAAGGTCAGGTAGTCGCTG
>CADBQE010000259.1 GCA_902796695.1 uncultured Lachnospiraceae bacterium | reverse complement strand
CGTCAGGCCCGCCGCGAATTCGTGAAGCTGGCCGGCGAGCATCCGGAAGCCGTTTCCGCCGTGAACCGCAGCGCGGTCTTAAAGGCCGGCTACTTCATGGAGAAGCCCGCTTACACCGAAAAGCCGGAAGCCCTGAATAAGGAACTGGCCGCTCTGCCCGCCTCCGAATGGAAGGGCGTGAAGATCGTCACCAGCGGCATCATCTGCGACAACCCCGTCCTGTTAAAGATCCTGGACGACAACAACGTCGCCATCGCCACCGATGACGTGGCGCACGAGAGCCGCTGCATCCGCGTGGACGCGGACGAGACCGGCGATCCCATGATGGCGCTGGCCAAGCAGTTCGCGAACGAAGACTACGACGTCCTGCTGTACGATGAAGCCTCCAGCCAGAACCGCCGCGGCGAATTCGTTGCGAACCTGGTGAAGGAAAGCGGCGCGAAGGGCCTGGTGCTCTTCATGCAGCAGTTCTGCGACCCCGAGGAAATGGAGTATCCGTACCTGAAGAAGGCGCTGGATGCCGCCCAGATCCCTCACATCAAGCTGGGCATCGACCAGCAGATGCGCGACTTCGGTCAGGCCGCCACGGCCATCCAGGCGTTTGCGGACGTGCTGAGCGTATAAAAACATTTTCCCGGAGCATTCCTTTCCGGCCGGAAAGCGGTGTTCCGCATAAGGGGCGGACCTTCGGGTCCGCCCTCGGTTTTTTGAGGAAGAATCCATGAGCTTTACCGCCGAAATCTATGAGGTCGTCCGCCGCATCCCCGCGGGCCGGGTGGCTACCTATGCGCAGATCGCGCGGCTGGCCGGCCATCCCGGCGCGGCCCGTGCCGCAGGCAATGCGCTGCACCGCAACCCCTATGACAACCCGCATGCCATTCCCTGCTACCGGGTCGTAAACAGCAGCGGCTTCCTGTCCGGCGCCTATGCGTTCGGCGGCCGGGACATACAGCGGGATCTGCTGAAGGCGGACGGCGTAGAAGTGGTCAATAACCGCGTGGATCTGGATCGGTTCGGCTGGCGGGAGACCGGACAGTCTTGACGCGCATCCGGAACGAAGATACAATAGCAGACGGGAAAGGGAAAGGAGATCCTCTATGAAACGGCGCCTGCCTGTCTATACGGTCATGCATTTCCTGGTGGATTTTGCCTGCATTTTCCGCCTGTTCGGCGTTATCCGCCCCGTGGCGGCCGGCGGATCCGACTGGATGCTCCTGATCGTGCTGTATAATTTTCTGGCTTTTGCGCTGCCCGCGCTGGCTGGGCTGATCGCCGATATCGTTGACAGAAACCACTATATCGCGGCGGCCGGCTGCGCGCTGACTGCGGCGGGCGGGCTGTTCGTGCTGCCGGCTTATGTGCCGGTCATCCTGCTGGGGGTCGGCAACGGCCTGTTCCATGTGGGGACCGGCCGGCAGATCCTGACGGATGCCGAAGGGCACGCCGCTCCGCCCGGCATTTTTATCTGTTCCGGTGCCCTCGGCGTTTTTCTGGGAACCGCGCTGGGGCAGCGGGTGCTGCATCCGCTGGACCATATCCTGACAGCCCTGGCGGCGGCTTCCGCGGTCCTGCTGCTTCTGGAAGGCATCCGCGTGCGGCGCGTCCCGGCGGCGGTGCGGGAAGAGCCGGAAGAACAGAAAAACAGCCCGACACTGCGGACGTTTCTGACCGTCCCGGCCCTTCTGGTATTCATCGTCGTATTTTTCCGCTCCTTTTACGGGCACGCGGTCCGGTACGACTGGAAGAGCGGCTTCGAAGCCGGGCTGGTTTTTGCCCTCTGCATCGTGGCGGGCAAATGCCTGGGCGGGATCGCGGCGGACCGCATCGGGATCCGGAAAACGACCGTGCTGTCTTTGCTGGGATCGGCCGCGGCGGTGCTGTTTTCCGCGGACAGCATGCTCTGGGGCTGCGTTTCCATCCTGCTTTTTAATATGACCATGCCGCTGACCCTGACGCTGCTCGCCTCGTTCTGGAAGAACTGGCCGGGCTTCGCGTTCGGGGCGCTGATGCTGGCCCTGTTTCTCGGCGGAGTGCCGGATTATCTGGCGGGCCCGCTGGCGCTGCCGATGCCGGCCCTGTGTGCGGTGAGCCTGCTCTCGCTCCTCCTGCTGCTGCCGGCCGCTGCGGGGGCGGATCGGAAAGGGAAGGACCGCGATGCCGCTTGAACTGCTTCTCCTGATCCCCTGGATCAACACCGTAGTCCTGGAATCAGCCGTCGCATTGATCTGGGGGCTCCGGACGCCGAAAGAGCTGGGGATCCTGGCACTCATCAACACGGTCACCAATCTGACCCTGAATCTGACGCTGTCGGTCCTGCACCTGTATGTTCCGCACAGAATCGTCGTGGCTGTCATGATCGCTATGGAAGCGGCGATTTTTGTGACGGAAGGACTGCTGGTCCGGAGTCTGATCAGACGCTGCCGGCATCCGTTCCTGCTGTCGTTTACCATGAATGCCGTGTCCCTGCTGGCCGGCTTCCTGATAAAGATCTGAATGATTATCCGTGAATTGTTTTATATCGGAGGATGTGTATTATGAAAAGAAAGTGGCTGGGCGCGCTTCTTTTATCGATCTGCTGCCTTCTGATCCCGGGTTTTGTTCCGGTCAGGGCGGACGAAGCGCCGCTGTGGATGCAGTATCCCGACGGGAAACAGACGAATTACGATGTGGTGGTGGCGGCCGCGGACGGCAGCGGATACCTTTATCTGCGCTACGGTCCGGACCCGCGGTACGATATCATCTGCAACATCTACGACGGGACCGTGCTCCATATCGAAGTCACGACGCGCGGCGACAACCAGGCGACGGAGACAATGTGGGGGTATACGGTATATGACGGCAAGTTCGGCTGGGTTTCGCTGACCCACACGAAGGAGTACACACCGGCCCCGGA
Organism: uncultured Lachnospiraceae bacterium; assembly: GCA_902796695.1. Classification (GTDB taxonomy): domain Bacteria; phylum Bacillota; class Clostridia; order Lachnospirales; family Lachnospiraceae; genus UBA6987. The sequence goes on along the minus strand of CADBQE010000259.1, from coordinate 1,139 downwards.
GACGGTCAGCTACGACGTAGCCGTGCAGGTTCAGGACGGGACGGATTATCTGTATCTGCGCACCGGCCCCGGCATGAGATATGACGTGATCACCAACATTTACAATGGGGAAAAACTGCACATCTCCGAGGAGGTGCCGGACGCCGGAGGCGGCTTCCGATGGGGCAAGACCGAATTCGAAGGAGATTCCGGCTGGATCTCCCTGAAGCATACGATCCCCTACGAGCAATATCTGGCGGAGCATCCGGAACCGACGACGACGGCAGAGCCGACTACGACGGCGGAGCCGACAACGAAGGCGGAGCCGACAACGACAGCGGAGCCGACCACGAAGGCGGAGCCGACCACGACCGCGGAGCCGACCACGAAGGCGGAACCGACGACGACCGCAGAGCCGACCTCGACCGCGGAAGCGACTACGACAGCGGAAGCAACCACGACCGCGGAAGCGACTACGACAGCGGAAGCAACCACGACCGCGGAAGCGACTACGACAGCGGAAGCAACCACGACTGCGGAAGCCCCTGCGACGGCGGAACCTCCCACGACGGAGAAAGCAGCTGCGACGGAAAAGCCGGCCGCCTCCGCGGAACCGACCGCAACGGCAGATCCGCAGAAAGATCCGAACAACGGAAATTCTTTCCGGAACAAACTGATGCTGCTGATCGGTATCGGCGTCGCGATCATCGCCGGAGGCATTGCCGGACTGATCGCCATATTCAGAAAGCAGAAAAAACAATAACCGCTGCGGCAGAACTGCCGGAAAAGAGGACAGAATCATGCGGATCAGAATAACAGCAATATTGGCCCTGTGCGCGGCCGGGGTCCTGCTTTCGGCCTGCGCCGTAAACCGGGGCGAATCGGGACGCTCCGAAACCGCCCCGCTTACGCTGCCCGGACAGGATCTGACGGAACGGGCGGATCCGCAGCCCGACACGTCGGAACCTGCCACGGAGCTTTCCACGGAAGCCTCTACGGAACCTGCCACGGAAGCCCCCACGACGCCTCCCACGGAAGCTCCCACAGAGCCTCCTACGGAAGCCCCCACAGAGCCTCTCACGGAAGCGCCTACAGAACCTCCCACGGAAGCCCCTACAGCGCCTCCCACGGAGCCTCCCACGGTTCCGTCAACCGCGGCT
>CADBQE010000258.1 GCA_902796695.1 uncultured Lachnospiraceae bacterium | reverse complement strand
CATTGAATTCCTTCGTGAACTGCACGATGTTCAGACCATGCTGACCAAGGGCAGGACCGACGGGCGGTGCCGGCGTTGCTTTGCCGGCCGGGATCTGCAGCTTGATAAAAGCTGTTACTTTCTTTGCCATAACTGGCTCCTCCTATAAAGTATTCCGGAATAATCCGGTGTCGTGGTGTGAGGGGAAGATCCTCTCCCACTTTCACATGCGTTTGACCTCCGTAAACGCCAGTTCCACCGGCGTCGGACGGCCAACGAACATGGAAAAGATTACGTTGACGGTCTGCTTGCTTTCGTTGATGGACTTGATCTCGCCCGTGGTGCCTTCCCAGACACCGGAGATGACCGTGACCGTATCGCCCACCTTGAAATCCGTGACCACGCCTTCGCCGTGAACGCCCAGATGTTCCACTTCCTCATCGGAGAGCGGAACCGCTTCGCCTCCCGGGCCTACAAAGCCCGTGACGCCGCGGGTGTTGCGGACGATATACCAGGTGCGGTCGTTTTTGATCATGTGCACCAGCACATAGCTGGGGAACTGTTTTTTCTGAACGACCTTCTTCAGACCGTCCTTGACCTCGATGACATCCTGAATGGGAACGGCCACTTCCAGGATCTCATCCTGAAGCTTCAGGTTGTTGATGGTCTGCTCCAGGTCGGCCTTTACCTTATTCTCATAGCCGGAATAGGTGTGGACCACATACCATTTTGCTTCTTCCATGAAGTTCTCCTACAGGATTACAGGATCAGTCCCAGACCGAATTTGATGACCGCATCGATTACGGCGATCAGCACGCCCAGAGCCACGCCGAAGAAGATCACGGCGCCGGTCTCCTTGGCAACAGTGGCCTTGCTGGGCCAGATGACCTTTTTGAATTCCGCTTTTACGCCTTTGAAAAAGCCGGTCTTCTTAACGGAAGGTTCCTGCTTTTCCACTTTCTTTTCTTCCGCCATGATGCCCTCCGGTTATTTGCTCTCTCTGTGCAGCGTGTGGCGCTTGCAGAACGGGCAGTACTTCTTGGTCTCCATCCGTTCGGGATGGTTCTTCTTTTCCTTGGTGGTGTTGTAATTTCTCTGCTTGCATTCTGTGCAGGACAAGGTGATTCTGGTGCGCATTTTCGGCTACCTCCCTTAATGATTCGCGGCCGTGGCGGCGAGCCGCCGGCTGTCTTTCTCCGTCTATTTTGTTCGACAAAAAAAAGACCCAAAACAGCGGCTTATGAAGTATAGCAAAGCACTGCGGGTCTTGTCAATAGGTTTTTCCGCGAATCCGTCATGTTTTTTCGCGGAGCAGCAGTTCGACCGGGCAGTGGTCGGAGCCGAAGATCTCCGGATGGATCGCGGCGCCCTCCAGACGGTCCTTCAGGCTGTCCGAGACGATGAAGTAATCGATGCGCCACCCGACGTTCCGTTCGCGGGCGCGCATGCGGTAGGACCACCAGCTGTAGGCGTCTTTCCGGTCCGGATAGAAATAGCGGAAGGTATCCGTAAAGCCGGCGGCCAGCAGCTGCGTCATTTTGCCGCGCTCCTCATCGGAGAAGCCGGCGCTCTGATGATTCGTGGAAGGGTTCTTCAGATCGATCTCCTCGTGGGCCACATTCAGGTCGCCGCAAAGAATCACGGGCTTTTTCTCCGCGAGGGACGTCAGATAGGCGCGGAGGTCGTCCTCGAAGCGCATCCGGTAGTCCAGGCGTTTTAAGCCGTCCTGCGAATTGGGTGTATAGCAGCAGACCAGATATTCCTCCGGGAACTCGCAGGTGATGACGCGGCCCTCGTGATCGTGCTCGTCGATGCCGATGCCGCGCGTCACGGACAGCGGCTCTTCCTTCGTCAGGACCAGCGTGCCCGAATACCCCTTTTTCTCCGCATAATTCCAGTACGCATGATACTGCGGCAGTTCCAGCGTCACCTGCCCCTCCTGCAGTTTCGTCTCCTGCAGGCACAGCACGTCCGGGTCCAGCGCGGCGACCGCCTCGTAAAAATTCTTGCCCAGCACGGCGCGCAGGCCGTTCACGTTCCAGGAAATCAGTTTCTTCATGTTGCCTGCCTTTCGCACGTGACAGGGGGATGACAGGGGGACGGTTCCTTTGTCACCTTTTGTGACAAAGGAACCGTCCCCCTGTCACGCCCGCGTCACGAAAAAGGGCGGCCGGCGGCCGCCCCCCGTTGGTTCTGTTTTATTTGGCGTAGTCAACGGTGCGGGATTCGCGGATGACGTTGACTTTGATCTGGCCGGGGTAGTCCATTTCGTCCTCGATGCGCTTGGCGATGTCATGCGCCAGGATGACCATGGCGTCGTCGTTGATCTGTTCGGGGACGACCATGACGCGGACTTCACGGCCGGCCTGGATGGCGAAGGATTTGTCCACGCCCTTGAAGGAGCTCGTGATCTCCTCCAGCTGGGAGAGCCGGTTCGTGTAGGTTTCCAGCGTATCCCGGCGGGCGCCCGGACGGGCTGCGGAGATCGCGTCGGCCGCCTGCACCACGCAGGAGATCAGGGACGTCGGCTCCACGTCGCCGTGGTGGGATTCCACCGCGTTGATGACGATCGGGTTTTCCTTGTACTTGCGGCACAGTTCGGCGCCGATCTGGACATGGGAGCCTTCCATTTCCTGGTCCACGCTCTTGCCGATATCATGCAGCAGACCGGCACGCTTGGCCATGCGGACGTCCAGTCCCAGTTCGCCGGCCAGCAGGCCGGACAGGTGCGCCACTTCGATGGAGTGCTTCAGGGCATTCTGGCCATAGCTGGCGCGGAAATGCATCTTGCCCAGCAGACGGACCAGTTCGGGATGGATTCCGTGGACGCCGACCTCCAGAATGGCGGCCTCGCCCTTTTCCTTCATGACTTCTTCGACTTCCTTCTGAGCCTTCTTGACCACTTCTTCGATCCGGGCGGGATGGATGCGGCCGTTCAGGATCAGCTTTTCCAGCGCGATCCGGGCCACTTCGCGGCGGGTCAGGTCAAAGCCGCTGATGACGACGGCTTCCGGCGTATCGTCGATGATCAGTTCGACGCCGGTGGCCTGCTCCAGGGCGCGGATATTCCGGCCTTCGCGGCCTATGATGCGGCCCTTCATCTCATCATTGGGCAGGGACACCACGGAGATCGAGGTTTCGGAAACATGATCGGCCGCGCATTTCTGGATGGCGGTCGTGATGTATTCCCGGGCTTTCTTGGCGGCGTCTTCCTTGGCGCGGGCATTGATCTCGCGCAGGCGCTTGGCAATGTCGTGCTCGGCGTCCTCGGTGACGCTCTGGATCAGGTATTCCTTGGCCTGGTCCTTGGTCAGGCCGGAAAGCTGTTCCAGCTTTTCCTGCTGCTGGTGCACCAGTTCTTCGGCTTCCTGTTCTTTCTTCTTTAAGCGTTCGTCTCTGGCCTGGACGCTCTGTTCTTTTCTTTCCAGAGCTTCTGTTTTCTTGTCCAGGTTTTCTTCCTTGCTCTGGACCCGCTGTTCGGATTTTCTCAGCTCGGCCCGGCGTTCTCTTGCTTCCCGCTCCAGTTCGTTCTTGGCAGCGATGTTCTCTTCCTTGGCTTCCAGCAGCGCTTCGCGCTTCTTTTCCGCCGCTTCCTTCAATGCTTCATCTATGATTTCACGGGATTTGACTTCGGCCGAGCCGACGGTGGTCTCAAAGACCTTCCGCTGACGCGCCGCCGAAATGATCCACGACAGAATGGCCGCAGCAGCGATTACGACGATGGCGATGATCAGGGTCGTGATCTTTCCCATGGCTGCGACATAGAGCATTCCATTGGTCACAGGAGCACCTCCTTTATTCTATTTTTAACGGCCGAACATCAATAGAAACAGCTGTTCGCCGCATCGTTGCTATTATACCCGTTCGCCGGCGGGGTGTCAAGGTCAAGTAGGGCCCGCTCCCCAAAAAATAAGTTTCCGCTAACTTCACCGCGAAAAAACTGCCGGAGGGGCGTCCCGCCGGCAGTCTGCCGTATCTTTTTCGGTTTTATCAGGTGCTTCGATCAGCCTTTGAAATACCGCGCGGCGGCTTCGAACAGCCGGATATCGTATTCGCCGGGCACGTTTTTGTACAGATATTTTCCGATGCGTTCGCTGTGGCCCATCTTGCCCAGAACGCGTCCGTCGGGGGAGATCAGGCCTTCCACCGCCAGCAGGGATCCGTTCGGGTTGTACGCGATATCCATGCTCGGACGGCCCTCATCATCCACATAGCGGGTCGCGATCTGGCCGCCCCGGACCAGCTGCTCCAGCATGGCTTCCGATGCGGTAAAGCGGCCTTCGCCGTGGGAAACGGGCACCGTCACGATGTCGCCCTCGTGCATCAGGGACAGCCACGGCGAGCGGACGGTTTCCACGCGGGTCCGCACCAGGCGGGACTGGTGGCGGCCGATGCTGTTGAAGGTCAGCGTGGGGAAGGATTCCTCCGCGTCCAGGATCCGGCCGGCGTGGATCAGGCCCAGCTTGATCAGGGCCTGGAAGCCGTTGCAGATGCCCAGGATCAGGCCGCCGCGGCGGTCCATCAGGTCCGTCACGCCCTCTTTGACCGCTTCGTTCCGGAAGAAGGCCGTGATGAATTTCGCGCTGCCTTCGGGCTCATCGCCGCCGGAAAAGCCGCCGGGGATGAAGATACCCTGCGCTTCGCGCAGATCCCGCGCGAATTCTTCCACGGATTCCGCGATCTCCTGTGCGCTGCGGTTGCGGATCACGTGCACGCAGGCCTTCATGCCGGCGCGTTCCACGGCGCGGGCGGAGTCGAATTCACAGTTGGTGCCCGGGAAGACCGGGATCAGGAAGCTCGGGGCCGCCTCGGAGCGGATCACGGGCGGGACAGCCTTCGCGGCCGGCTCCGCGGGAGCAGGCATGCCCTGTTCGGGCTTGACCGCGCAGCAGCCGGCGGCAAAGGACTGCCCGGCGGCCGGCGCCACGTCGTTCAGTTTATAGACCGGTTCCAGTCTGGCTTCATACAGCTTCAGCAGTTCCTGTAAGGATACGCGCTCCGCGCCGCGGATCAGGGCGGGTTCTTCCACGGTGCAGCCGACGGCGGTGCCCAGCTGCATGGTTCCGGTCATTTCCAGCAGGAAGGAGCCCCAGGCCGGCGCGAACAGGTCCGCGGCGGGGATCTCTTCCGAGAAAGCCGCGCCGATGCGGTTGCCGATCGCCATCTTGAACACGGCGTCGGCTATGCCGCCGCTGCCCAGCGCCCAGGCGGCGACCGCCTTCTTCTCGCGCAGCAGCTTCGTGACCTGAGCGAAGATGATCTTCAGGCTGTCCGGATCCGGCAGGCCGTTCTCATCCCGTTCCGGCGCCAGCAGCACCAGACGGTGGCCCGCCTCTTTGAATTCGGGCGAGGCGATCTGGTCGGTCTCCGCCGTAGTCACGGCAAAGGAGACCAGGGTGGGCGGCACGTGAATATTCTCAAAGGAGCCGCTCATGGAGTCCTTGCCGCCGATCGAGCCGTAGCCCAGGTCCAGCTGCGCGCGGAAAGCGCCCAGCAGCGCGGCCAGGGGCTTGCCCCAGCGCTCCGGATCATGGCCCAGCTTTTCAAAATATTCCTGGAAGCTCAGGTACACTTCATCGAATCCCGCGCCGGCCGCGACCAGTTTGGATACGGATTCCACCACGGCCAGATAGGCGCCGCGGTACGGATCCGCCTCCGACAGATACGGATCGAAGCCGTATGCCATCGCGGAGCAGGTGTCCGTTTCCCCGCTTAAGACCGGGATCTTGTGAACCATGGCCTGGATGGGAGTCTTCTGGGTCCGGCCGCCGAAAGGCATCAGCACGGTCGCCGCACCGATGGTGGAGTCGAAGCGTTCGGACAGGCCCTGGCGGGAGCAGTGCTCCAGCGAGGAGACCATGGTGCGGAGGGCGTCCGCAAAATCGGACGGAAGGACCGTCCCCGCGGCGGCTTTCCGGGGAGGAAGGACGTGCGCGGAGGCCTCTTTGGAGGCGCCGTTGGAATTAAGGAATTCGCGGCTGATATCCACGATGCGGTCGCCGTTCCAGGTCATAATCAGGCGCGGGGCCTCCGTGACATGCGCGACGGGGACGGCCGAGAGGTTTTCGGCGGCGGCGAGGGCCAGGAAGTGCTCCAGATCCTCCGGCGCCACAACGACGGCCATGCGTTCCTGGGATTCGGAGATGGCGAGTTCGGTGCCGTCCAGACCTTCGTATTTCTTGGGGACTTTATTCAGATCAATGAACAGGCCGTCCGCCAGTTCGCCGATGGCTACGGAAACGCCGCCCGCGCCGAAGTCGTTGCAGCGCTTTATCAGGCGGGTCGCCTCCGGATTGCGGAAGAGGCGCTGGAGCTTGCGCTCCTCGGGAGCATTGCCCTTCTGTACTTCCGCGCCGCAGGTCTCCACGGAATGGGAGTTATGGGCTTTG
>CADBQE010000257.1 GCA_902796695.1 uncultured Lachnospiraceae bacterium | reverse complement strand
GCCGAATCAAACTTGTTTATATCGATCGGGATGAAAACTTGTATATAACAGTATGGGACTCGAAGAAGACCGGTCAGGAAAACGAACGCGCATTACAAAAATACAACGCTGCCGGCGAACTGTTATGGTCTCTGGATCTGACTGAACGGGGAAAATACCATGTGTCTGAATCTGTGAAATACTGTCGGGATGGGAATATTTACTATATGGCCGTGCACGAAGAGGAAAGCATTATCTATCAGATCATAGAACAGGGAGGTCCCTCATGATCGCCTTTACCTGCCCCCACTGCGGCGGAAGCGTTCACTACGATATTTCCTCGCAGGACGTGAAATGCGAATACTGCGGCAGTCTGATCACGAAGGAAGAGTATCAGGAATATCTGGACAAAAAGAATGCCTATCAGACCACGGAACTGGTCTGCCCGCAGTGCGGGGCGGTGACGCTGAGCTATGACAATACCATTGCCACGTTCTGCAGCTACTGCGGCTCCTCGGTCATTTTTGACCGGCGGGTCACGGAAGAACTAAAGCCCGCGGGCATCCTGCCGTTCAGCGTGAAAGAAGAGACCGCGCGGAGCCGGTACCGCGAGAAAGCGGACAGCGTGCTGCTGGCGCCGGACTGGATGCGGGAAGAGGGCAAGGTGCAGATGACGGGACTGTACGTGCCTTTTTATGAGTATTCCGCCGCGATGGAGCAGCCCGTGCAGTTCCGGGGCAGCGTTTCCCGCGATATCGGCCGCTATACGGAAGTGAGCGAATATGAGGTGCGGGGCACCGTGCGGGCGGATTACCGGGGCACGCGCTTCGACGCGGCCATGGCTTTCCCGGACGCGATGAGCGAGTCCGTGGACGATTTCGACTGGCAGCGCGCGGAGCCGTTCAGACCCTCGTATGTGGCCGGTTTTTACGCGGACGGCAGCGACGTGGAAGGCGCGGAATATGATCCGGTGGCCATGGCGCTGGTGCAGCAGGACATCAACAGGTCCCGCCTGCGCTGCGACGGGATGGACTATTATCCGGCCGGCGTCGCGAATGACGAAAACGTGATCCTGCGCCGCCGCAAAGTGCTGTTTCCGATGTGGCTCCTGACCCACCGCGTGGGGAAGGACCGCATCTGCTACGCGGCGGTAAACGGCCGGACCGGCAGCGTGGCGGCGGATATCCCGCTGGACGGCGGCAGATTCGTGAAGGTCAGCCTGATCCTGGCGGCGCTCATCAGCGTCTTCCTGAATATCGGCTTCGCGGAGTTTTCGATCAAGCCGCCGGTGCTGCTGATCATTTCCATGGTCATCACCGCGCTGTTCGGTGTCGTGCTGGGCGGTCTGGCGAACGACCTGTACGTCCGGGAGCATCATCTGGACGATATCGGGCGCGTGGGATTCGAGACCTTCGCGTCATCCCTGCGGCGGAGCTTGTTCCGGAGAGACAGACTGCTGAAGGATCCGCCGAAGCGGGGCGGCTGCGCGAAATGGGTCCTGATCGGCCTGGGCTTCTTCTTCGTGGCCCCGTTGGCCCTCGGGATCCTGACGAAGGTCTTCCCGGTGCTGAACAGGATCGATTCGGAGGTCTATGCCACCTTCATTGTCTTCGTGTTTTTTGCGCAGGTTGTCGCGTCCGCTGTGTCGAAAAAGATGCGTGGCGCGGGCGCGGGCGGCTGGCGCTTTAACGTGCCCAAGTTTACCGCGTTCTCCGTCCTGTGGAAGATCTGGGCGGCCCTGGCGGCCGGCGCGGTCGTTTACTGCAGCGGTACAGTGGAGGACAACTGGTACTATGCGGCGGGGCTCCTGAACATCCTCGTCTGCGTCTGGGGTGCGGTCGATCTGATCCGCAAACAGAACCGCCTGGCCTCGCGTGAGATCCCCGTCTTCACCATGAAGAGAGGAGGCCGGGAATGAGCGCGCAGCAGAGAAAACCGAAGAAACGCAGCATCAGTAAAAGGACGCTGACCTGGCTTCTGATCGCGGCGGTCGTGATCATGCTGATCCCGTTCGCCTACGACCTGTACGTCGAGCGGAGCAACGCGGCGGCGGACGCGTCCCTGCACATGCAGCCGGACAAGGCCTATATGATGGACGAGGCGGACATCCTGACGCCGCAGGAGGAAGCGAAGCTGACGGCAGACATGCTGCCCGTCACGGCTTTTTATCCGACAGCCTTCGTGACCACGGAGGACACGGGCGGCACCTCTGCGGAACGTTACTCCCTGGCAGTCTATGACCGGCTGTTCAGCCGGGAAGAGAAGGGCGGCATCCTGTTCCTGTTCGACTTCGACACGGCGGATTCCGACGGCCGCCAGATCTACATCCGCGTCTCGAATGATTCGGCAAAGCTTTCCGTCGACAAGTGCAATACTATCACGGACAACGTATTCCGTTACGCCCGCGACGGAAAGTATTACGAATGCGCGTCCAAAGCGTTCTACCAGATCAATGAAGTCCTTTCCAGCCGCCCCGTGCCGCAGCCGATGAAGCATATGAGCAATCTGCTGATCTCCGTCTGCCTTGCGCTTCTCATCGTGTTCGTGGTAAGCAGCGCCCGCACCCAGATCAAACGGCCCGGCGTAGTCTACCAGCTGGATAAGAACGCCCGACACGACGTCCGTCTGGCAGAAACCTCCAAGACTCTGATCCGCACACGGCGCTTCCGTCGAGTCGAATCCTCCGGCGGCAGCGGCAGCGGGGGCGGCGGCGGTCACTCCGGCGGAGGCGGCGGAGGCTATTCCGGCGGAAGCAGCGGCGGAGGCGGCGGAGGCGGCTCCCACGGCGGCGGCCACGGCTTCTGACGGACCAGGGGACATTTCTCCGTGGCTCCCCGTTTTCTTCCGGGCGGGCCGATTACAAATCGGCCCCTACGATGTGATATGGCAAGGCACCAGAGGGACGGTTCCTCCGGTGCCTATTTTCAAAAGATGACAAAGGAACCGTCCCCTTGTCACGTTCCCACGTCGCGGGTTACAGGCCGGTTTCGAGGGCGAGGTATTGGATGAGGAGGGTGTAGAAGGATTCGGTGAAGTGGATGCCGTCGTCTAGGTAGAGTTCCTGGCGGACGAGCCAGTGGCAGTCGAGGTAGCGGGCGGGGGAGGAGGGGTCAAGGCGCTTGAGCTGGGCGTCGAATTCGGGGGAGCGGGCCAGGTGGTAGTCGGAGGCGGCCAGGGCGTCGGAGCAGGGGAGGAGGGAGATGACGAAGATCTGAGCGTTCGGCAGAGCGCTGTGGACCTGGTTGACTTTCTCCAGATAGGCTTCGTAATACTGGGTGGGGTCGTTGATAAAGAAGCTGACGTCGTTGAGGCCGGTGAAGAAGATGACGGTGTCCGGCAGGCGGTCGATGGCGGCCTGAATCTGATCGTCCAGCTGGCTGATGGAGGCGCTGCGCTTGTATTTGACGTGGTCCTCATCGAAAAAGCCGTAGCTGATGAAAGCCTGGGACAGGGAATCGCCGATAAAGACCGCGTTGTCGAATCGCCGGCGCCAGGAAGCCAGTTCTTCGGGGGAAAACAGAGCAATATCCAGGGTACGGACCTGTTCGCGCAGAGAAGCCAGGAGCAGTTCCGCCTCGGAAGAAGCGGGCGGGACGGAAGCGGTCTCGGACGGAACGTCGGGACCCGGATCCGCAGAGGGGGAAGCAGCAGGGTCGGATGCCGCCGGCGTCCCGGAAGACGCGGGGGTTCCGGAAGACGCAGCTTCCGCGGAAGCTGCTGCGGCGCTTTGCCTGGCTTCCCGGATCTTAGCCTGCGCTTCCGCAGCTGCGCGCTCCGCGGCTTCGGAGACATAAATGCGTCCGGCGGGCTCGGAACTGTCCGTGCTTCCGACCGGGCGGCGGGACAGCAGGAAAACGATCGTCAGCACGGCCAGCACCGCGGCCGTCAGCAGGTAAGGAAGCCGGGCACGGAGATTATTTCGGTTCATTGTCCGCCCTCCTGTTCCGCCGCCTCCCCGAGCACGAGGGCCAGGGAAGTATCCGCGGCAAACGTATTGATATTATAGAAATACAGGATCTGATCATATTCGTTCTGTCTCATCAGCATCAGGAGATCGCCGCTGTAATAGCGCGGATCCACCACGTCGATCGTTTCAAATTCCGCAGTCAGGAAAGGCAGAAAACAATTGAAATAGGAGTCTTTAAAGACCAGAAGCCGCCCGGCGCCGATGCGGTCCGTTTCCACGCGGACCAGGCCTTCGTTGCCGCCCAGAAAGACGGTGTAGGGATCGCTGCTGTTTAAGCCGTCCCAGCTGTAAAGACCGGCCCGCTTGCCGGCGCTGTCCGTGACCAGACAAACCGGCTCCTCGTCGGGCTGCCAGACCGATATCGTGTCGCGCTCCCGCATGGACAGGCCGCTTTTGGCGGAAAGCGATCCGCTGAAATCGTGCGTGACAGGCAGGAGGGAGCCCTTGCCGGTGAAGGAGCGGCCGAGCGTCTTCAGCACGGCCGGTGCGCACGCCAGTGCCGCGTCCGTGGTCCAGTGATGGTCCGTGCGGTAATAAAGCGGAATCCCGTCCAGGCCGGCGGTCAGCAGCGCGGTCTCCAGGTCCTTAAACCCGATCCCGGAGCCTTCCAGCTGCGCGGCGATGCTCTCCGAAAACTCGTGCTGGTCCGCCGTCGGCGCCCAGAGCGGAAGCTCGTCCGCCAGGATCGAAACGGCATTCGGCACCAGGATCAGCTGCTGCGGCAGCGGGAACAGTCCGGCGAAACGGCGCATGGCCGAGACCGTGCGCGATACGACCGCATCGTCCGGCGTTTCCATCTTTTCGATCAGACGGCCGTCCCGCCCGCGGTAGACGCCCTGCGATTCGTTCCGCCCGACCAGCGAGTCCGCAAAAACCTTCAGATCGGTAAAAAACTCGCGGAAGGGGATCTGGTCGGAGGCATAGTCCTCAAAATCACCCGAATAATCACCCGCCAGCACGCGGTCGATCTGCGGCGCCGGGAAGCCGGACAGCATGCGCTTTTCCCGCACGGAAAGCGTCCGGTCCGGCAGGACCAGATTGAGAACGAAAAACACCAGGAACAGGAGCGCGAAAATGCCCCCCAGGATCCGGTAATATAAGCGGCTGCCGCGTTTTCTGCTTCGCGATTCTTTCATAGACGGCCTCTAAAAGCGGAAATACAGGAACGGATTATAGCTCTGGTAGACCAGATAGGCCAGGCAGAGGACCAGTGTGACGGTCAGAAGCGCCAGCGCGAGCGGCCGGCATTTTTCCGCCGTCCTTAAGTACAGCAGACGGATGAGCGGCGTGGAGGCCGCGGCGGCGATCAGGAACGTCACCAGCGAGGTGAGCAGCAGGTACATGGTTCGCGCATCGGCCAGCCCCGCGGCGCCGATGCCGAACATCTGCCCCAGATAAGTCCCCATCTGCGCGAAATCGGGCAGGGCGAAGATCACCCAGCCGATGATGAAAATGAAGCCGGTCATGATATGCCCGAACAGCCGGTGACGCGCCAGAAACTCACTCAGCACGTACTTTTCCAGAATCAGCCAGAAGGCGTAATACAGCCCCCAGAGCACGAAATTCCAGCTGGCTCCGTGCCAGAGTCCGGTCAGCCCCCAGACGATCAGGATGTTGCGGATATGCCTAAGCGTCCCCGCCCGGTTGCCGCCGAGCGGAATATACACGTAGTCGCGGAACCAGGAGCTGAGCGAAATATGCCAGCGGCGCCAGAACTCCGTCACCGAGGCAGAGAGGTAGGGATGTTCGAAGTTCTCCAAAAAGTGGAAGCCGAACATCCGCCCCATGCCGATCGCCATGTCGGAGTAGCCGGAGAAGTCAAAATAGATCTGG
>CADBQE010000256.1 GCA_902796695.1 uncultured Lachnospiraceae bacterium | reverse complement strand
TATACGAATTTCGGGGCGATCGTTCCGGCGGAGGGCGAGATTTCCCTGCGGGAAGCCGCGGATACCTTTTTTGCGCGCCATCCCCGTGAGGAGGTGGAGGCCACGCCCGGCTATACGGCCCGGGCCCCGCTGCTGATGGAAGAGATGACCGCCGGCGCCCGCTTCCGGAACACGGTCCTGCTGGATTACATTAACGTGGTGGACAAAGAGAACACGGAGCAGATGTCCGCCGTGACCTACCGGCTGGAGGACGGCAGTCTTTTTGTGGCCTTCCGGGGCACGGACAGCAGTCTGACCGGATGGAAAGAAGACGTGGCGCTCAGCTATATGACCGCGACGCCCGGTCAGAAACGGGCCGTGGCCTATCTGGAAACGCAGGCGGCTTCCTTTTCCGGAAAGATCCGGGCGGGCGGCCATTCCAAAGGCGGCAATTTTGCGGTCTATGCGGCTTCTTTCTGCGACCGCGCCGTACAGGACAGAATCTCCGTGGTCTATTCCTATGACGGCCCCGGCTTCCGGGACGAAAACCTGATGTCGGAGGGCTACGGACTGATTCTCCCCCGGATCCGTCATTTCATGCCGGAAGCTTCCTTCTTCGGCGTGCTGATGGCCGACCGCTCCGATCCGGTCGTGATCAAACGCGACGCGACGGCTCTGGTCCAGCACGACGGCTTTACCTGGCAGGTCATCCGCAACCGCTTTGAGCGCGGTGAGCTGAGCGAGACCTCGCGGATGCTGGAAAAGACTTTTGACGGCTGGCTGGAGGAGATGGATGACGCGGAGCGCCGCTCCCTGTTCGATACGATCTTTTCGCTGCTGGAAGCAACGGGGGAGGACAGCCTCAAGGGCGTCGCCAGCCGGAAGATCAGGAGCGCCGATGCCATTTTCGATTCCCTCAGGACTCTCCCGAAAGATAAACGAAAAGAAATGCTCTTCCTGCTGAAACGGCTGATCCAGACCGGCGGCCGGAACGCGGTGGCCGGAGTCACCGGAGCCGTAGGCAGAAAAGGCAATGATTCCTCCGGAACTTAAAAACACAGAGCATGCAGACCCGGCCCGGGAAGCCGATTCCCCGGCCGGTTTTTTATTGGCGGCAGCGGGCAGGCGGGGCGGGCACGGCACAAAAACGTGGGAAGGCCGAAAAATTTTTTTTAAAACCGCTTGACAAAGTAGCAAAATGCTACTATGATACAGTCAGAAGGTAGCAGAAAGCTACTAAGTGGGGCGGCAGGGGCCCCGGAATCCAAAGGAGGAAGAAACGATGGCGATCCGATTTCAGAAATTCGAGCCCGGCAACTACATCATGCTTCTGCGGAACGGCAAAGTGGTAAAAGAAGGCCAGGGGCTGGCCGTCTGGATCAACAGCCGCCGGACCGGTGTCATCCAGATACCGGCCACAGCCTGCGACGAACCGTTCTCCTTTGACGAACTGATTACGGCCGACTACCAGTCGGTCTGCGTACAGGGGCAGATCACCTACCGGATCCGCGACTTCCACCGGGCCGCGCAGATGGCGGACTTCAGCTGCGGGAAAAAGGGACGGGACAATATCCGGGCGGCGATGGAGGTCTTCGGCCGGCGTCTGACGGATATCGTAAAGGTGACCCTGATGAAGGAAGTCAGCCGGAAGGGCATCCGGGAGATCCTGAAAAATGCCGAAGAACTGGCGGCAGCGGCTCTGGCCGGGCTCACGGACAGCCGGGGAGCCGAGGACCTGGGCACGGAGATCCTTTCGGTCAACGTCCTCCGCGCCGCGGCGGCGCCCGAAACCCGGAAGGCATTGGAGGCAGCGGCCCGGGAGCAGATCCTGAAGGAACAGGATGACGCGGTCTACAAAAGACGGAACGCCGCCATCGAACAGGAGCGCATGATCCGGGAAAATGAGATGAATACCGAGATCTGCGTCGTCGAAAAGAAGAAAGAACGTACGGACAGAGAGCAGGAGATCAAACGCCGCCTGATGATCTCCGAACTGGAGATGGAAAAGGAGAGGGCCGCGCGGGAGCAGGAGATCAGCGACAGACAGCTGGAAGGAGAGCTGGCGCGCCGGAAAAAAGAATCGGCCGGGCAGCTGGAGATCCGGGAGCATGAGCTGGCGGAGCAGATCCGTCTGGAGCAGAAAAACAAGGAATTCGTGCTGCTGGAAACGGAAAACGAAAACATCCGGGCCATGCAGAGAGCGGATGCCGCGAAAGCCATGATCAAAGCCTACGAGAACGTGAACGTGGCGCTGATCGAGGCCTGCGCGCTGGCGCAGATGGATCCGGCCGCGCTGATGGCAAAAGCCTTCCTGCAGATGGGAGAAAACGCCTCCCGGATCGGTTCCCTGAACCTGACGCCGGAACTGCTGGAAGCCGTGACAAAGAGCGCAGCCAAAGCGTAAACCGCGCGCAGCCAGAGCGTAGACCGCGCACCGACAGAACGCAGACAGAGCTGCGGAACGCTCGGAAAGGAGGAGAACAGGATGGACCGGGAGATGAACAAGATCGTGATCGTGACCCGCAGGACCCGCCTGGAGGAACTGAAGATCCGCTACAATACGGTGGAACAGGCGCGCTTCTACCTGGAGCACCTCGGCGCGGACTTTTCGGACTATGAGCGGGAGGACCTGCGCTATCGGGAAAGCCTGGCGGCTGTATGCCGCCAGGCGGAGCGGGTCGCCCGCGTGCAGGTGATCGACCGGGCCTTCCTGCCGAATATGATTTTCGGGGCGCGGGATATCGTGATCGCGGTCGGACAGGACGGGCTGGCAGCCAATACCATGAAATATCTGGACGGACAGCCTCTCATCGGCGTGAA
Organism: uncultured Lachnospiraceae bacterium; assembly: GCA_902796695.1. Classification (GTDB taxonomy): domain Bacteria; phylum Bacillota; class Clostridia; order Lachnospirales; family Lachnospiraceae; genus UBA6987. The sequence goes on along the minus strand of CADBQE010000256.1, from coordinate 1,248 downwards.
TCCCGACGCGCAGCGCTGGGATGGGGTCCTGCTCCCCTTTGAAGCCGGGGACCTGGAACGGGTCCTGCCCGCGGTCCTGGCCGGCCGCTGCGAAGAAAAAAGCGTGACGATGGGAGAGGCCAGGACGAAGGACGGCCAGGTGCTGTACGCGGTCAACGATTTTTTCATCGGCGTGCGGAATCAGACGTCCGCGCGGTATCTGATATGCTATAATGGACTCACGGAAAACCAGTCTTCGTCCGGCGTCATCATTTCCACCGGGCTGGGCATGACCGGCTGGCACAGCTCCGTGATGGCGCAGCTGAAGGGGCTGGCGCGCGTCTTTCACCTGGGGGAGGTCCGGGAGCCCGGTGCTTCCTGGGACAGTCCGTCCCTGATCTTCCAGGTCCGGGAACCGTATCCGAGCCGCTTCACGCAGACGGAACTGGTATACGGGGAAGTTTCCCGGAAGGACAGCCTGACGCTCACGTCCCGGATGGCGGAAGACGGCGTGATCTTCTCGGACGGCGTGACGGAAGACTATATCACGTTCGGCGCCGGGATGGAAGTGAAAGTGTCCCCCTCCGAGCGGACCGGACGGCTGGTCGTCCGGTAAAACAACAGACGGCAGGGCGGCCTGCTCCCCGGAAAACAGGGGAACGGCCGCCCGGAAAGAGTAAACCTATGCATAATCAGGATCCGTCCCGGCACGCGTCCATGTCCGTGACCGCAGACGTTCTCTTATTTACGATCGAAGACGATAAACTGAAGCTCCTTCTGATCCGGCGCGGGGAAGAACCGTTTGCCGGGGCCCCCGCTCTGCCGGGGGTATTCGTGCAGCGGGACGAGACCCCGGAAGAGGCCGCCGAACGGGCCATTTTCGAAGAGACCGGGCTGACCGGCATTTATCTGGAGCAGCTTTACACGTTCGGCGCCGTGGACCGGGATCCCCGCATGCGGATCATTTCGATCGCCTACATGGCGCTGGTGCCGCGGGAAAAACTGACCTTTTCCGCGGGGCTTCGGACAAGCGAAGTCTGGCTGGAAGACGTGGAAGAACTGCTGAAGGGAGATCGGGCGCTGGCCTTCGACCATCGGGAGCTCATCCGGACCGCGCGGGCGCGTCTGGCCGGGAAGGTCGAATATACGGATATTGCGTTCCATCTGGCCGGAGAAACGTTTACGCTGCCGGACCTGCAGCGGATCTTCGAGATCCTGCTGGGCGGAAAACTGTATAAAGCGAATTTCCGCAGGAAAATGGCGGAACGG
>CADBQE010000255.1 GCA_902796695.1 uncultured Lachnospiraceae bacterium | reverse complement strand
GAAAAGCAGCCTGAGTGCGGACCTGAATGCCCGTGGCATGAAGCTGATCGGTGCCGCCAATATTGAGGAAGTTCTGTCTGTCCTGAAAGAAATGCCATGAACCGTTATTTAGATTTATTTCTGACATTTGCCCGCGTCGGCGGGCTCACCTTCGGGGGCGGCTATGCCATGCTCCCCATTCTGCAGCGGGAAGTTGTCGAAAAGAAGGGCTGGTGCACCGAGGAAGAACTGACGGATTACTACGCCATCGGCCAGTGCACGCCGGGCGTCATTGCCGTCAACACCGCCACGTTCGTGGGCAGCAAGATCGCCGGCTTCGCGGGCGGCGCACTCGCGACACTGGGAGTCGTTTTCCCGTCTCTGATCATCATTACGGTGATCGCCGCATTTCTGCGCAATTTCGCGGACAATGAATATGTGATCCACGCGTTTGCCGGACTGCGCGTCGTGGTCTGCGTACTGGTTCTGAACACCGTCATCAAACTGCTGAAGAGCAATATCCGGGGCAAGGGTCTGCCGGCCCTGATTCTGTTTGTTCTGGTGCTGGCCGCCTCCTTCTTCTTCAGGATCTCCTCGGTCATTCTGGTGGTGGCCGCCATGGTCTGGGGCCTGTTCTTCGGCCTGTATCTGCCGCACCGCGGCAGCGGAAAGGAGGCCGGAAAATGATCTATCTGCAGCTGTTTTACGAGTTTTTCAAAACCGGTCTGTTTGCGGTAGGCGGAGGTCTGGCCACTCTTCCTTTTCTTCAGGAAATGTCCGTCCGCACGGGCTGGTTCTCCCTGACGGAACTGCAGGATATGATCGCGGTATCCGAGTCCACGCCCGGCCCCATCGGCGTCAATATGGCCACCTACTGCGGCTTTACCACGGCCGGCATCCCGGGTGCTCTCATTGCCACGCTGGGCCTCATCACCCCTTCCTTTATCGTGATCATGATCGTAGCCGGTTTCCTGAAGAAGTTCAAGGATTCCCCGGCGGTCGCGGCGGTCTTCTCCGGACTGCGCCCGGCTTCCACAGCTCTGATCGCAGCCGTGCTGCTTTCCCTGTTTACCGCCAATTTCCTGGATCTGTCCTCCTGGAAAGGCCTTTCTCTCTCCAGCTTTGCCGTTCTGCGGTGGGAGGCCATAGCGCTGGGGGTCCTGGTTTTCTTCGGCACCAAGATCTGGAAAAAGATCCATCCCGGTTTCTTTCTCCTGTTCGGCGCCATTGCCGGGATTCTGCTGAAACTCTGACGCGGCTTTCGCTCATGGGAATACAAAAAGATGCCCTCGAAAGGGCATCTTTTTTGGATCCGCCGGATGCAGTCTTACAGAAATGCCTTTCCTTCGTCCCAGGCCTGGCCGACTTTTTCGCCGATTCCCATATAGGAAGCCCGGAACTGGTTGAAGAGCACGGCGCCGGCTTTGTGCATGCAGGGTTTGCCGTCCTCTTTTAAGACGCTCTCTTCTGCCAGGGTGTCCAGGACTTTCACGACAAAGCAGTGCAGGTTCTCCGTCTCCACTTCCTCCAGCAGTTCGCATTCCATCACGATCGGGAACTCTTCGATGATCGGGGCGTTGACTTTTTCGCTCCTGACCGCGTGCAGGCCCGTGCGTTCGAATTTGTCCTCCGTTTTGTTGCCGGAAGCCATGCCGAAGTAATCGGCTTCCTTCAGATGCGCCTGATCCGCCAGTGCCACCGTGCAGGCTTTGTTCAGCCGCAGGTTCTTTGAGGTCTTGTGCGTTCCGGTGAGGCACAGGATCAGCTGGTCCATCTCGCAGTTCATGCCCCAGGCCGCGTTCATCACGTTGACTTTGCCGTTTTCGTCGTAGGTCGCGATCATGAGAACGGGCATGGGAAATACGGAAGCATTCTTTCCAAGGGATTTTTTCACAGTCATTTACCTCCTGATTCAGGCGGATCCGGGGATCCCGCCGTTTGATTTATGTTTAGCTTTTATTCCCGCGATCAGCGCCGCCGTCCCGCCGATCAGAACGACCGCCAGGATCAGAACAGCTTCATGCAGGAAGAAAGTATCCGGCAGTATGGTGATGACCGGATCCGTCGCCGCGTCGAAGATCCAGAAATCATTGTTGAAAAAAACGTGGTGAAACAGCACGAAAAGCCTGTCCCAGCCGATCAGGGCAAACAGGCCGAGCGCAGCCGTGATCCCGAAGCACAGATAGCCGGTAATGCGCGCGTACAGGCCGTCGCGCAGGCTTTTGGCCCGCAGCCACAGCACGCACATGCCGGCCGCCGAAACGACAAACAGGATCTGGAAGATGTCAAAAATGCGCTTGACTTCCCGGAAATGCGTTTCGCCGCCCACGGACATCGGAAAGTCCGGGAAGCGGAGCGGGCCGCGGTTCCAGACGAGATTATAGTCGATCAGCACGTCATAGTTTTCACGGATCGTCTCCTCCGGCATGCCGGACATTTCTTCTATGTGCAGCGCATCGATGTCATGATAATAGATAAAGCGCAGATGCAGCGTAAGGACAACAGCGGTGCTGATAATCAGGGCCAGCAGCAGGACGGCCGCGGCCGCGGTCAGAACAGGATTCTTCTTTACAGGGGTCGTCATAATGCTCCTTTATTCCGTTTCCCGGGACGCGGCTTTGCCGGCGGCATAGCCGCTGGTCCAGGCCCACTGCAGATTGTAGCCGCCGCAGGGACCGTCCAGGTCCAGGATCTCGCCGGCAAAAAACAGGCCGACGCATTTGATGGATTCCAGATTCAGGCTGACCTCCGTGGCGGGGATCCCGCCGGACGTCACCTGACAGGCGTCAAAATCCCGGACGCTCGCGATAGGGAAGGGCAGGGAAGTCAGCAGTTCCGCCAGATGGGCCAGGCCTTCCTGAGGGATGGCGCTGCAGGGCACGTGCAGCGGGATGCCGCTTTCCTGAAACAGAACCGGCACCATTTTGGACGGGACCAGTCCCAGCAGCAGCGTGCCGCTCTCCCGCTCCCGGCGGCGCAGGCGGCGTTCCGCCAGATCCAGCACGATCTCCTGCTCCGTTTTGCCGGGCAGAAGGTCCAGAACCAGAGTCACCCGATGGTCCGCAGCCAGTTCGCGCGCGATCCGTCCGCTCAGCTGGAAAACCGGGATCCCGGAAAGGCCGTAGTCCGTAAACTGGACTTCTCCGTATTCCCGGGCGGTTTCCGCCTCGTCCACCTGCAGTGACAAAAGGGCTTCCGCACGCAGGCCCGCCAGCTTTTTGCCGTAAGGAGCCGAACTGACGACCGGCCCCAGCGCGGGCAGGGGGGAAACCAGATGATGCCCCAGGGAAACGGCTAACGCGTAGCCGCTGCCGTCGGAGCCGGATTTCGGAAACGCTTTGCCGCCGGCCGCCAGGATCACGCGGTCCGCGCCGACGGTCTGACCGTTATCCGAAGTGATCTCGAACCGGCCGCCCTGTTTCTTCTTCAAGGAAACGGCGCGGAATTCCTTGCGGATCCGCACTTTCCGGCGTTCGCACTCCATCTCGAGCGCCATGCGCACGGCGGATGCTTCTTTGCAGGACGGGTAGACCCAGGCGTCATTGCCCCGGGCGGAACCGGCCGCAACGGTCGGGATCCCGATTTTTTCGAAAAAATCCAGTGTTTCCTGTACGCCGAATTCCCGCAGCAGCAGCGAGGCATGGCGTCTTAAGGAACCCTGGTACAGAGACGGATCCAGTGCCAGATTGGTCAGATTGCAGCGGCCGTTTCCGGTGGAAAGGATCTTCTTTCCGGGGACCGTTCCGGCTTCCAGCAATTCGACCTCGGCATCGGCTTCCGCTGCGGTCAGCGCCGCCATCATGCCGGCCGCGCCGCCGCCGATCACAGCAATCTTCATCTTAAGCCTCCTGACGAAGCAGATGCAGCCTGCGGGCCAGGGCTGCCAGCGCGCCGCCCTTGGGCATGCTTCTTAATTCCTCCTCGTTAACCGCTCCCAGCAGCAGGATCATGGCAAAATAGATCAGCAGCGCGGAAACGGCACAGACGAGCAGACTGACGGTATTGCCCAGATGCAGGGCAAACAGACCGCGGTAAATTCCGTACGCGGCGGCTGCCATGATCACCGAAGCGATCGACACCCGGCCGATAGTCCGCTTCAGTTCCTGATGGTAGCCGAGGCGCCGGTGCATGGAAAGGATATTCAGCACCGAGGAACACAGGCCGAACGAGGCATTGCAGACGGCAACGCCCAGAATGCCCCCGTGGAGCACAAAGAGCGCCAGGGCCAGCAGCGGCATATGGATCACCAGGGAAATGATGTAATTCTTGATAGGTTCCCAGAACAGCCCGCTGCCCTGAAGGATCCCGACGCTGACGGCCGACAGCGAATAGCCGATCACCACGGTAAAGCCGGCCATCATGATCTGAGCGGCCTGCGAATTATCCGTGGAGCGGAACAGCAGGTCCAGACAGGGCTTGGCCAGAACAGCAAGCGCCAGCGAGGCCGGTATCGCGACCAGCGCTATAAAATGAATCGCGGAAGCCGCTTTCTTCATGGCGCCTTCCCGGTCGTTCTGAGCCATATGGGCGGAGACCGCCGGCAGCGTGGAGGAAGAAAGGGCGGTCGCGATCGCGATCGGCACGTTCGTCAGGACAATGAATTTGCCGCTGTAGGCGCCCCAGAGCGTTTCGTACAGATCCATCTGTTCGGCCCCCATATAGGCGCCGAACACGCCGTGATCCAGCACGTTGACGATATTGGCGATCGTCGCGCTGATCAGGATGGGAATGGCCGTGACCGCCACGGTGCGAAGGGTCGAGAGCGGAGAATCCGTGACGTCGCTCACATCGCGCAGACACCGTCTGTTCAGTGTTTTTCTGTACAGAAGGAATATGAATCCGACGAACAGCAGGGCGGCGAGCGCTCCCACACCGGTGCCGATCGTAGCCCCGGCCGCGCCGTACGCGGGCGCCGTCATTGTGCTTCCGGCCGCTTCTTTTTCCAGCCCTCTGTTAAACAGGAGCGAAGCCGCCGCAATGCTCACGCCCACATGAATGATCTGTTCCAGGATCTGCGACACCGCGGTGGGAACCATGGTGCCGTGCCCCTGGAAAAAGCCGCGCAGTACGCCCAGCATGCCCATGATGAACACGGTCGGAGCCAGCAGTCTGACCGCCAGCGCCGCCCGCGGCATGCTCAGCACGCTGCCGGCCAGGAAAGAGGCGCCGAAATACATCAGCGCAGCCGCCGCAAGTCCCAGCGCCGCGCCGAAAGCCAGACTGACGAGCAGGACCCGGCGCACGTTCCGGTACTGCTTCAGGCTCAGTTTCGCGGAAACCATCTTGGAGACCGCCATCGGAAGGCTGTACGAGGAGATCAGCAGCATGATGTTGTAAATATCATACGCCGTACTGTAGATCCCGCTTCCCTGTTCCCCGATGATGTTCATCAGCGGGATGCGGTACAGCATGCCGATAATGCGGCTGATAATGCCGGCTAACGCCAGAATGCCGCCCTGTGCGATAAAGTTGGTCTTTTTCCGATTGTCAGCCATCGTCCCTTGTGATCCCCAGTTCCTGCAGGAGGCTCTCCTGCTTTTCTTCCATGATCAGCCGCTCCGCATCCGTCTCATGGTCATAGCCCATCAGATGATACATGCTGTGCGCCGTGAGGAAAGCCAGTTCCCGGCGCGGACTGTGGCCGTATTCTTCCGCCTGCGACAGGACTTTGTCCGCGGAGATCACCATATCGCCCAGCAGCAGCTCCCCGCTGTCCGGTTCAAAAAGCAGGGGATCTTCTTCCAGGCGCGAAAAATCTCCGGGGGTCTCGAACGGGACGGCCGGAAAGCTCAGGACGTCCGTCGGGGCGTCAATGCCCCGTTCCTCCCGGTTGATCTCCCGGATTGCCTCGTTGTCCGTAATCAGGATATCCACGGCGCATGCATAAGGACAGGCTTCTTTTTCCAGTGCCGCTTCCGCAACGCGCCGGATCAGCGCTTCTGCGCCGAAATCAAACGGATCTTCCGTTTCAAATGTAAGGGTGATCGTCATTTTTTCTTCCTTCTCCGCTCAGATACATCGGGCCGCTTCTGCGTCTGTTCGGCACGGTGCCGCGCGGTTTTTCCCGGCGCTCCGCCTCACGCGCTTCCTCTTTTTCAAAGGCTTTGACGATATCTTTCACGATCTTGTTCCGCACCACGTCGCGGTTCGTCAGGTGGATCACGCCGATGCCTTCGACACCCCGCAGGATCTCGGCGCATCGGGTGAGTCCCGAATCGCTTGCCCGCGGCAGGTCGATCTGCGTCACGTCGCCGGTCAGGACCATGCGGGAATCCTCTCCCAGACGGGTCAGGGCCATTTTCAGCGTGGCAAGCGACGCGTTCTGGCCTTCGTCTATGATGATGCGCGCGTGGTTCAGCGTACGGCCGCGCATATAGGCCAGCGGCGCCACTTCCACCACGCCGTTTTCCCG
>CADBQE010000254.1 GCA_902796695.1 uncultured Lachnospiraceae bacterium | reverse complement strand
TCGCCGCGGCCGCGGTCGGCATCTGGATGGCGCGGCACGGGTACGGCGTCTGGGCCCTCATCGTCCAGAATCTGGTCAACATCTCCATTGACACGGTCATCCTCTGGATCACCGTCAAATGGCGCCCGAAGCGCATGTTCTCGTTCGAACGCCTGAAGGGCCTGTTCTCGTACGCGTGGAAGCTGATGGCCTCTACGCTGGTGGACACGGTTTACAGCAAGCTGTATCAGATGGTCATCGGCCTGAAGTACAGCGAAGCGGACCTGGCCTTTTACAATAAGGGCGACACCTTCCCCTCACTGCTCGTGACTAATATCAACGAGGCCACCAACAGCGTCCTGCTGCCCGTGATGGCGGCGGATCAGGACGATAGGCTGAAGGTCAAGGAAACGACCCGGAAGGCCATCCAGGTCAGTTCCTTCGTGATCATGCCCATGATGGCGGGCCTGGCCGCCTGCGCGGCGCCGCTCATCCGCCTGCTCCTGAAGGAAAGATGGATGCCCTGCGTGCCTTTTCTGCAGATCTTCTGCTTCGTCTATGCATTCTACTGCGTGCACACCGCCAATCTGAATGCCATTAAGGCACTGGGCCGCAGCGACCTGTTTCTGAAGCTGGAGATCCTGAAGAAGATCGTGGGCATTACCACGCTGCTGATCACCGTGAACATCAGCGTGCTGGCCATGGCGCTCGGCTCGATCTTCAATTCCGTGCTGTCCCAGCTGATCAATTCCTGGCCGAACCGGAAACTGCTGAAGTACAGCTACGGAGAGCAGCTGCGGGACATGGCGCCTCATATCCTGCTGTCGCTGGGCATGGCGGCCGTCGTGTTCGCCGTGCAGTTCCTGGGACTTCCGGACCTGATCACGGTGCTGATCCAGATCCCGCTGGGCATCGCCCTGTATTTCGGCGGCGCCCGCCTGCTGAGGGTGCGGACGCTGGACATGATGAAAAACGTCCTGATGGGCTATCTGAGAAAAAACAAGTAAAGGAGACCGGTATGGAAAACTGTATTTTCTGCAGGATCGCGGCGGGAGAGATCCCCTCGGCGACGCTTTTTGAGGATGACCGGGTGCGGGTGATCCTGGACCTGGGACCGGCGGCGCCCGGCCATGCGCTGGTGCTGCCCAAAGAACATCACAAGGATGCCACGGAAATGCCGGAGGACCTGCTGGGCCATGCCATGGCGGTCGGGGCCCGGGTCGGTGCCGCGCAGATGAAGGCAATGGGCTACGAAGGCTTCAATCTGGTCCAGAACAACGGAGAACCGGCCGGACAGAGCGTGTTCCACTTCCACCTGCATGTGATCCCGCGGCGCACGGGAGACGGCGTGCTGGGTCTGTGGAGACCCGGGGAAAGCACCCCCGAAGGGCTGGCGCAGACGGCCGCCTGCCTTAAGCCGCTGCTGGAGGCGTAAAACGCTTTGATTTTTCCTGACCCCCATATCTTGGGGGTCTTTTTTATTTTCCAAGTATATCTTGTATTTCCCGCTTGTCTTTTGGCCGCCCCTATACTATACTGAAACGGTATACTGCAAGAATCAGGAGGCCGTCCCATGGCTGAGAAAAACTATACAGAAGTAACGCTGCTGGGGAAATCCTATATGCTCGGCGGCGCGGAGCAGGAAGCTTACCTGCAGCGGGTCGCCACCTACGTGAACAGCAAGGCGGCGGAGCTGGCCCGGACCCAGGGGTACCTCAGCCGGACCGAGGATTTCCGCTATCTGATGCTGATCCTGAATCTGGCGGATGATTATTTCAAAGCGCAGGCGAAGGTGGAAGAACTGACGAAAAAGCAGGAGGAGCTGGAACAGGAGCTTTACAGCGTGAAGCACGAACTGGTTTCCAGCAGGATGCGCCATGACGAGACCTGAGCCCGCGCGGATGGAACTGCTTTCCCCCGCCGGTTCCTTTGAATCCTTAATGGCCGCTTTCGCGGCCGGGGCCGACGCCGTCTATATGGGCGGCCCTCTTTTCGGTGCCCGCGCCTATGCGGACAATCCGGAGGGAGACCGGCTGCTGCGCGCGCTGGATTACGCGCATCTGCGCGGGAAGAAAGTCTATCTGACCGTCAATACCCTGCTCAAGGAGCGGGAACTGGAAGATCAGCTCTTCGCCTATATGGAACCCATTTACCGGAACGGACTGGACGGCGTGATCATCCAGGACCTGGGCGTACTGGCTTTCCTGCGGGATCACTTTCCCGGCCTGCCGCTGCATATGTCCACGCAGTCGGCCGTATGCGGGCCGGAAGGCGCCCGGCTGCTTAAGGCCCGGGGCGCGAAGCGGCTGGTGCTGCCGCGCGAACTGTCGCTGGAGGAGATCCGCGCGGTCGGAGAGGAGAGTGGTCTGGAGACCGAAGTCTTCGTGCACGGCGCGCTCTGCTACTGCTATTCCGGCCGCTGTCTGATGAGCTCGTTCCTGGGCGGCCGCAGCGGAAACCGCGGGCGCTGCGCCCAGCCCTGCCGTCTGCCCTATGAAGACGGGCGGATGATGAATATGCGGGATCTGTGCGGACTGGATGAGCTGCCCGCTCTGAAGGAAGCCGGTGTCTGCTCCCTGAAAATCGAAGGCCGCATGAAGAGCCCCGAATATACCGCCGGCGTCACGGCCGTTTACCGCAAATATCTGGATCTGCTGGAAGAAGGGCGCTTCCGGGTCCGGGAAGAAGACCGGAAGGCGCTTTCGGCCCTGTTTGACCGGGGCGGCTTTACCGCCGGCTACTACCGCCGCCATAACGGCGCGGATATGATGGACACCGGTCCGAAAAAGACGCATGTGAGCCTGTCGGAAGAAGAAAAAGCGCGTCTGCAGGCCGCTTATCTGGGCCCGCATCCGCTGCCCGTATCCGGACGACTGATATTCCGTCAGGGAGAAGCGGTGCAGCTGACACTGTCAAGGGAAGGCGTCAGCGTGCGGGCGGAAGGCCCGCTCGTACAGTCTGCGTTGAAACAGCCGCTGACCGAAGAAAAACTGCGCCAGCAGATCACTAAGACCGGCGGGAGCGGATTCGTTCTGGAAAAAGCGGAGATCGAAACGGACGGTGCGTCCTTCCTGCCGGTATCGGCCCTCAACGAACTGCGCCGCCGGGCGCTGGAGGACCTGGAGGAGGCACTGCTTGCTCCCTGCCGCATGCCGGCGGCTTTGGCTCCGCGGAAGGCCTCGCGGCCTGCCCTGCATCCCCGCCG
>CADBQE010000253.1 GCA_902796695.1 uncultured Lachnospiraceae bacterium | reverse complement strand
TGGCGGGGGCGGCAGGCTTTTCCGGCTGCGCGGCTTCCTGTTCCGTCTCTTCCGCCTGCTCCGCGGCTTCTTCGGGGGCGGGGGTCTGCGCTTCTTCCGTTTCCGGTTTCTGCTCCGTTTCTATTTCTTCCGTTCTGGTCTTTTCTTCCAACAGTCTATTCCTCCGTCTTTAAAAATATCCCGTCCAGATGGCTCATGGTCTCCTTCAGCGTTTCCACCACTTTCTGGTAGTTCATCCGTTTGGGACCGATGATGCCGATCTTGCCCTGAACCCCGTCGCCCAGGCTGTAGGTTGCGGTCACCACGCTGCAGTCTTTCATGGAGTCTACCGGGACTTCGTCGCCGATATAGACCTGAATGTCCTGTTTACTGCCGTTTTCGGAAGTCAGGCTCCCGATCGCGCTGCCCAGTTCCTTCTTTTCCTCCAGCGTGCTGATCAGCTCGCTGGCGCGGTCGCCGCCCGTCAGTTCCGGATATCGGAAGATATTCGGGGCGCCGCTGGTGTAAACCGGATAGGAATCCTCCTTGGAGAAGGTTTCCGCCACCGCGTCCAGCACCTTGGAGACCACTTCCATGTGCGTGCCGGCTTCGTTTTTCAGGTCCGCAATCACACTCAGATTGATCTCTTCCAGACTCAGGCCTGTCAGGCGCTTGTTCAGGATGAAGTTCAGCTCCATGAGCTCGCTGTTCTCGATCTCCTCATCCAGATTCAGGATATTGTTTTTTACGATATCTCCGGAGAGGACCACGACGGCCAGAATGCGGCCCTTGTCCATGGGGGACAGCTGCAGGAATTTGAGTTTGCTCTTGCGGCTGTGCGGGCCGGTGACCATGGTCGTGTAGTTCGTGTTGGCTGCGAGGATCTGCGCCATTTTCATCAGCATCTCTTCCACGCGGTCGATGCGGCGGGACAAGAGGTCCTGCATGGGCAGGGCGGGAAGATCCCGGGCCTTTTCCGGCTCCTTCGCCTGCTCCGCGAGCATTTTGTCCACATACAGGCGGTATCCTTTATCCGTCGGAATGCGGCCGGCCGAAGTATGGGGCTGAACGATCAGGCCCATTTCCTCCAGGTCCGCCATCTCATTCCGGATCGTGGCCGGGGAGAATTTCAGCTTTTCCAGTTTGGAGATGGTACGCGAACCGACCGGCTCGCCGGTCTCCTGATAGTTTTCGATAATGGCATACAGGATCTCGCGTTTTCTTTCATCCAGTTCCATGCGGTCCGGCCTCCTTTCTCCGGGCTGTTAGCACTCATTCGGTTAGAGTGCTAACATCTGTGTATAAGATAGCACCCTCCCGGCGGATTGTCAATGATTTTTTTCAGAATATTTCACAAAAAAGGACGGCGGACCGATGTCCGCCGCCCGCAGGCTTTCCTTAAACCGCCCGTCTTAATTCGGAACCGACGGCACGCCCATGAAATCGGGCATTTCATCAAAGGCGAAAATGCTGCAGCAGCTCTTCACAGGCGAGGAAGAGGCGAAGCTGAGCAGATCGACCCGGATGAGGATCGGATGTTCGGTCACCGGATCATCCGCAGCTCCCCGCAGACCTTCCCGCAGATTCTCAAGCGCCCTGCGGGAAGGCTCATGCATCGTATCCTGTTCCGATGCGCTGTAATAAAAAGGTTTTACCGATGATATGCCGTCCCGCAGAGAATAGGCGGTCACATTGATTTCCGCGCCGGTATACGGAGCTCCCTGTTCGTTCATTCCGCTTAGGATAAGGTCCATCTCCGTCAGCATCTTACCGCGGGTAAGAGCCGATGCCTTTTCCAGCTCCTCCCGGAAGACCGCGAAGCTTTCCGGAAGATCCGGGCTGATCGGAAGAGATAAGGTCTGCTGACTGCCGCCCTTTTCCAGTGTTGCAACAATGCTGCCAAAAGCGAAGATCTGCTTTGTTCCGTTCAGAATGGCCGCCCATTCGGACGCGGGCACGGCTGCGGCTTCCCGGCGGATCGCTTCATAGATCCGCAGTTTCGCTTCCCGGGAAGAAGCGGAATCGGCCTGCAGTGAGGAGACGGCATCATAAGAAGAGATCCATAAAGTCATCCGGTTCCCGGACGGATCGGGCAGCCCGGAGTAGATCTCCTGCATCCCGGGACTTTCGCTCTGGATCCGCAGGACCGCATCCGACTCCTCGCGGGTGAGCGCGAGCCCGCGGAGGTGCTCTCCACTTTTATCCGCGATGGCAAAGTCCATGAAGAGGCCGCCCTGATACCTGCTCCGGCGGCCTTCCAGCGTTTCGGCCAGCGCACGGGAAACAATTTCCTTCAGCTCGGCTTCTTCCTGGCGCACCTG
>CADBQE010000252.1 GCA_902796695.1 uncultured Lachnospiraceae bacterium | reverse complement strand
CCGGCTGCGCGATACGGGGATGTCCGGTCTGTGGGCGCTGCTGCTCCTGTTCGTGGGGGCGGGAACCTGCGTGGTGCTGGCGCTCTGCGCGGCCGGGAGCGGTTTCCTGCCGGAGACGGAGCGGCCGGTCAGTCTGTACGGTCCGCCGCCCGTGGAATCGACGTTCGATCCGCAGGAAACGACGCCGGCGCCTCTGTACGGCCCGCCGCCCGCCGGGGATATTTCTCCGGCGCCTGCACCCTCCGAATCCGCGGCCGCGAACCCTGAGCGGTGAACCGCCGATGGCTTTACTGGGCGGAAAAAAATCAAACACCGGCCTCCCGCGGGACGTTAAAAAAGCCCAGCTGGAGCAGCTGGCCGAATACCGGGAATCGCAGCTGAGGAAGCATCCGCAGCTGCGGCTCCTTTTTATTGAAATGACCGAGCTCTGCAACGAGCACTGCCGTCACTGCGGCTCGCAGTGCGGGGATTACGTGGAAAAGGACCGCCTGAGCGGCGAGGAGATCAAGGCGTTCCTGCGTCAGGTCAAAGAAGATTTCGACATCCGGAAAATCCAGCTCTGCATCACGGGCGGCGAGCCCCTGCTGCGGCCGGATTTCTTCGAGATCATGGAATACGCGCACTGGCTGGGCTTTATCTGGGGCATGACGACCAACGGGACGCTGATCACGGAGGATGTCGCCCGCAAATTGTATGAGACCGGCATGCGCACGGTGTCCGTCAGTGTGGACGGCCTGAAGGAGAGTCATGAATGGTTCCGGCAGGCGCCGCGGTACGACGAGACTGTCCGGGGCGTGAAAAACCTGCTGGCCTATCCGTTTGAACACGTGCAGATCACCACAGTGATCCACCGCCGCAATATCGGGGAAACGGAAGAGATGTACCGGGTCTTTTCGGACCTGGGCGTGCGCTCCTGGCGGCTCGTGAACATCGAACCGATGGGCCGCGCCAAAGAACAGCCCGAGCTGCTTTTAGACAGCCGGCAGCTGAAGCAGGTTCTGGAATTCATCCGCAAAAAGCGCTTCGCCGGACCCATGGAAGTTGTCTACGGCTGCAGCCACTATCTGGGCGTGGACTGGGAGCGCGAGATCCGCCCCTGGTACTTCCTCTGCAATGCCGGCGTCTACACCGCAAGCCTTACCGCGGGCGGCGATTTCGTCAGTTGTCTGGATCTTCCCCGCCGCCCCGAACTGACAGAAGGCAATGTCCGAACGGACCGCTTTCGGGACGTATGGGAAAACGGCTACCGCATCTTCCGCACAGACTTCCGGAAGACCGGAAAATGCGCCGACTGCCCGCACTACCGCTTCTGCGCCGGCGATTCCTTCCACAGCTGGGATTTTGACAAAAATGAGCCTGTGATGTGTCTGAAAGGAATCCTGTTCCGGTGAGATGACAGACAGTCCGTCTTTGGTTTCCCGGACATAAAAAAGCACAGCCGCCGGCTGTGTTTTTTTGTATCGGAAGCGGGATATCCTGTCTCTGATCAGACAGGATCCCCGTAATCCAGGCAGAGCGTAATAATATTTCCGCCGTCGCGGGTTCCGTGAAGCGTATACAGGGAGCCTTCGCGGCTGACGGCGATCTGCATGGTCTCGCCCAGCTTCATCTCATGAGTGAACTCGATCAGGATTAAGCGGAGCGGTCTGCCTTCCCGCGGGGCGGGAATCAGGTTCTCCGCCAGTTCCAGATACCGGGTGTTGTTCATATGTCCCACTACATCAATATAGCCGTAGGGAACGGTGAATTCCGCCGTATCATAAGCGGGAGGCAGCTGCCTGGGCATGCGGGGCAGGGGCATTAAGGGCTCCCGGTCCGCGCAGGGCATGTCCAGTCCGTAGTTTTTCGGCTGGATCATGACGCGGGTGTCCTTTTCCATGATCACCCACAGGAAGCAGAGGCGGATCAGACTTTCGCCGTCCGGGGAGGTGATCTCCATATAGCGGGGGAACAGGCCGTGCATGCCGCGGCCCGGCCAGGTGGTGAAGAGGAGCGTTTCGCCTTCCCTGGGCATCCGGCTGATCTCGATGCGCTGGCGGACGACTACCCAGGCAAGATTATGGGCGTTCAGCACGTCGGCCCCCATGCCGAGAGCCTCCGCGTGCCGGCCGGATACGGTCTGGATCAGTTCCAGCAGACGGGCGGGACGGAGCCGCCGGAACATATTCAGGTCAGTGGTCTCTACGGAATAAGTGTCATGATATATCAGGTCCATCGGTAAGCCTCCTGCGGGTCGAATAAAAGAAGGGCGACCAAAGGCCGCCCCTGTAGGGGATGAACCGGGAATGCGGAGATAAACTCCGTTTCTTCCGATCCGGGCGGGAAAATCAGGCTTCTTCCACGACTACGTCGGCATCCGGCGCGTTGCGGCGGATGGAATCGATGCCGTTTAAGCAGCTGGCTTTGGCCTTGTAGCCTTCGCCGTGGCAGATGATCTCGCCGTTGCGGGCTTTTAAGCGGAAGCGGAATTCGCCGGCTTTGTCCTTGTACACTTCGAACTTCGGATTGGTCAGCTGTTCGAAGTTTTCCACGGTCTGGTCTTCCAGCTTGGCATCCACGGCGTTTTTGCGGACGCTTTCAATGCCGTTCCGGCAGGCGGATTCACTGGAATAGGCCTCGCTGGTCGCAATGATCTCGCCGTTGCCGGCTTTTAAGTTGAAGCGAAAACCGCCGCTTTTGGTCTGTCCCAATACAAACTTACCCATAAAGTACGCTCCTTCAGGTGGTTTATTTTCACTTAATATATCACGGCCAAAGGGGAAGTGCAAGTTTTTTTGCTAAACCGAAAGGGGCTGCGGCAGAAGATTCTGCGGCAGCCCCTGTTCTTTTCTGAAAACGGCGGCTCTGTTGTCCGTTACGGAGCGGCGGGCCTTAAGACCGCGCTGGTCAGACCGCTCAGGACCAGCGTATCCCCTTCGATTACGGCCTCTCCCCGCCCCAGTACGCCGTTTATCTCGGTAAAGCGGATTTCTGCGGACAGCGACGACAGCGGGATCCGCTCCGTGCCCCGGGAAGTGTTGTGGATCACGCAGACGGTATTGCCCTCGGTTTCGGCGATAAAACCGCCCGCTTTCATGTCTTTCAGGTGAAGCGGCGTGAACGTGCCGTCTGCGATCGCGGGATTGGCTTTCCGCAGCGCAATGATCTTCTGATAGTGCTTGAACAGGCTTCCGTCCGTATTGATCTGGTCCGCCACGGTTCCGTTCACCTGATTCTTTTCCTCATAAGTGGAGCCCTGCGGATCTTTGATCGTGTCTTCATCTCCCCAGCGCATGGCCAGCCGCCTGTTGGCGTCGGTATTGGCTCCGCCGCGTGAGCCTTTGAGGCCGATCTCTTCCCCATAGTAGATCATCGGAGAACCGGGGGTCAGAAGATAAAGGCTGGCGGCCATCTGCATCTGCCCGCTGACCAGGGTCAGGTAGCCGGCGGCGCGGTCCGTGTCGTGGTTGGAGATGAACTCATGCAGCATGGCGCCCTGGCGCTGCAGTTTAATGGTGCTCAGATATTTCGCGATATAAGCCATATACTGTTCCACGTAGCCGGCTTTGGCGGTGGAATCGATCAGCCCTTCCGCTCCGGCCGTGGTGAAATTAAAGCAGTCCAGCGCCGGATAGTAGGCTTCGGTGATGCGGTCGGCGTCCCAGACTTCGGCCACGGCGTATACGTCCGGGTTGATTTTGCGCAGTCCCTCCATGTACCACTGCCAGAATTCCACGTTTTTCGCGGTCTCGCCCAGATACAGGTATTTGGCCGCGTCAAAGCGGAAGCCGTCCACACCCAGCGCCAGATAATGTGCGGCAACGTCCAGCACGGCCTTGCGGACTTCTTCCCTGTCAAAATCCAGTTCGGGCATATCCGAGGAGAAATTGCATTCGTAGGAGATGTCCGTGCCGGCGAGCGGCGTGAACGTGCGGCCCGCCGGCGGCGTTTCCTTCTGCCCGCAGCAGGTGTAGAAATTGTAGTACGGATCGTCCGTATTGCCCTGGCGCCGCGCGATGACGAACTGGTTGAACCAGGGGTTCATGGAACCCGTGTGATTGATGGGCAGGTCCAGGATCAGCTTGACGTTGCGGGCGTGGCAGAGGGCGATCAGCTCCTTCAGATCTTCCTCCGTACCGAACTGCTCATCAATAGCGTAATAGTCGTTGACGTTGTACTTATGATAGCTGTTGGATTTGAAAATGGGCGTCAGCCAGAGGCCTTCCACGCCCAGACTGTTTCCTTCCGCGCCCTTGCCGTCGTTCAGGTAGTCCATGCGGCTGATGATGCCCTTCAGATCTCCGATGCCGTCCCCGTCGGAATCGGAAAAGGATCCGACGAAGATCTCGTAGAATACGCGGGAATTCTCCGGAGTGAGAACGGTTTCCTCCTTTTTCTGACCGCCTCCGCATCCTGACAGGATCAGGGGCAGGCTCATGAGCGCGGCCAGAATCCGGGTCATATGCTTTTTCATTGGTTGCCT
>CADBQE010000251.1 GCA_902796695.1 uncultured Lachnospiraceae bacterium | reverse complement strand
GCCGCTATGCCCGCCATTTCATCACGCCGTGCCCCTATGCCCGGCGTTTTCTGTCGTACCAATTGATGCCGACAAGGGCCAGCACTGCGGCCAGGCCGGCGGCGGCCAGTGCGATCCGGGAATAGCTGCGGCTGTAATAGACCGCGGAGGTCCCCGGCGCGGGCACGGAGACGGGATCGTACGGAATGCCGGTCTCACTGCAGAGCTGCTTGATGTTCAGCAGATGGATCACAGGAACGCCCCGCGACAGATAGCGCTCCACCAGGCCGCTTTTATCCGTGATCACGGGGTCCATGGGCTTTAAAAGCCCCTGGCCGTAGCTGAGCGAAACGTCCTCGTTTCCCAGGCCCAGAATATTGCCGCCCACGTTCACGAAGGCTTTGATGTCCCCCATCATCTCCATATGGACCGCGACGTTTTCCGTATAGACCGGATACGCGGACAGCGGGATGCCCTCCCGCTCCAGCCGTGCGATCATTTCCTCGATCTCTTCGGGCTCATCGAGCGCGTAGCCCTGCATATTGCTGCCGCGGTCGCCCGAGCCGCCCATGGATACGGTGCGGGGCATGACGGACAAAAGCCCCGCTTTGACCGCGGTCTGGATCATCTCCGGTGCCGTATAGCCCGGCAGGTTCGCGCCGTAATTGGACGAGCCCAGCGAGCACAGATAGACAATGTCCAGGTCCATCACTTCCGCCGCGCAGAGCACGGCCAGGTCCAGGCCCGGGAAAGAGCCGGAAAAGCAGGCGCCCACGCGGTCCCCCGCCTGTACACCCGCCTCGTGAAACAGGCGCACGCACAGCGCCGCGAAATCCGGGATCTGGGCGGTCCGCTTGGCTTCCAGACTGCCGAGCGACGTCGTAATGGCGGTGATATGCTCTCCCATCAGGCCGAGCCCCAGCGTATCCTCCGGAACCAGCGGATATCCCCGGTTC
This sequence comes from uncultured Lachnospiraceae bacterium, assembly GCA_902796695.1. Classification (GTDB taxonomy): domain Bacteria; phylum Bacillota; class Clostridia; order Lachnospirales; family Lachnospiraceae; genus UBA6987. The sequence goes on along the minus strand of CADBQE010000251.1, from coordinate 8,735 downwards.
AGACGTTCTTCCTTCACGGCGGCCACGACTCTGCTGTGCAGATCCGCCGCCTCTTCCATCTGTTCCGCGTAAGGCAGGCGCACCCGGTGACCGGCCAGCCAGATGATCAGGGCTGCGGCGGCCAGCAGGACCAGGACGATCAGATATTGATAATGCTTCCGCTTCATATTCATTTCCAGCCCCCGTAATACAAAGGCGATGTGCCGATCTCCGGCGGCGCTGCCGGATCGAAGGGGATCCCCTCCCCGCAGAGCGCATGGACGTTCAGCAGATGGATCACCGGGATGCCCTGCGCCAGATACCGTTCCACAAAGCCGCTCCGTTTATTGACCGTGACGTCCTGCGGCTTAAGAAGCCCGTTGCCGATCGACAGGATCACGCCGTCGTTGCCGCCCAGGCCCAGGCCGTTTCCGCCCGCATTGACGAAAGCTTTGATATCCCCGTACATCTCTTCATGAATGGCGATATCCTGGGAGAAGCTCTCGATATTTTCGTAAACCAGGCCTTCTTCCAGAAGTCTGGCCTTCATCGCCTCGATCTCCTCGATCCACTCATCGTCCTCCAGCGCGTAGCCGGCCATGTTCAGGCCCATATCGCCTCCGCCGCCCAGGGTGATCATGCCGGGCATCCGGGAGATCAGGCCGGCGTCATACAGCGTCTTAAGCATCTCCGGGAACGTATAGCCCGGGCAGTTGGCGCCAAAGGTCGAGGATCCGACGGAAGAACTGTATACGAAATCCAGCCCCATGACTTCCGCCGCGCAGACCGCGGCCAGGTTCAGGCCCGGATACGAGCCGGAAAAATTGGCGCCCACGCGGTCGCCGCTCCGAATCCCCGCTTCATGGAAGTATTTCACGCACAGCGCGGCGAAATCCGGAAGCTGGGACGTGCGTTTTTCCGCTTCTCCCGCGGAGGTGGTCGTGATCGCGGTATAATGCGGGCCCATGATCCCGATCGCCCAGACGTCCTCTTCCGCCAGATCGATCCCGCGGCGCGCCTTCTCCGCCCGGATCAGTTCCCCGGCCTTCTGATGCAGCCGGGCGGCTTCCTCCATCTGATCCGCGTACGGCAGGCGTTCGATCGGCATTTCCCGCAGCGGCTGCGCGATCCCGGACAGAGCCACAGCCAGGATCAGCAGCAGTTTTGCCAACAGCGCTCCGATCATAACATGCCCACCCACATCAGGCACAGGGCGGACAGCGCCGTGACCGTTCCCAGGGAGATCCCGGTCTTGACAAAGCCCTGGCGCTCCAGATCGCGCACCATCAGAGCCGGCACGATATAGCCGATGACCCGGATGCCCACCGGGAGCAGGCCGGTCATGCCGATCAGCCAGGTCAGCAGGAAGCCGAGCACCACGTTGACGGCGAACAGTCGCCGCCCGTACAGGATCAGATACCGGCCCAGCAGCTTATCCAGCCCGTAGACCGCCAGGATCACCAGCAGCGTATAGGCGATGCGCCAGGGATCCGAAAGGCTGAGGGCAAAATAGACCGGCGCTACCAGACCGCCGGTGGAAAGCCCGGTCAGTTCGCTGTACAGGACAGCGATCAGGATTCCGATAATGACGACTTCACTGTACATCGCAGTTCACTTCCTTTTCCTTCAGTTCCGCCCGGGCACGTTCCACCAGACGAATGCCTTCTTTCTTGATATTGCCCACCGCCAGGATCAGCCGCGGCTTTTCGCAGGCGAACGGGATCTCCTCCGCCACGTCAAAGCCCTTCACTTCCGCCTGCGGGGCGGCTTTTTCGCACAGTTTTCCGAGCGCTTCCTGGTTGTCGCCCAGCATCCAGACCCGAGCGGGCTGCATGACCTTGACTAACCGTGCCATGTCGCGGGCGCGCGCGGGACGGTCGCCGCGGTTGTTGATCAGGATGACGAGTTCTTCCTCCTCATCCCCGCGGATCTTATCGTAGATCATCTGCGTGGAGCTCACGTCATTGGCGGACAGCGCGTTCACGAACACCGTGTTTTCGCCTTCGTAAACGGACAGCGCGTACGGGTCGCGGACAAAGCCGCGGATGCCTTCGAACGCGGTCTTCCGCTCCACGCCGAGCGATTCGCACACGCCCAGCGCCAACGCCACGTTCTCCGGGAAGTCCAGCGCCGCCGCGCCGGGCAGGTCGCCCAGCGAGTTTTCATCCGTTATGGTCAGGGTGCTGCCCAGTTTCTTCGCGCGCGCTTCCATCATGTCCGGGAAGTCCCGCTCCGCCGTGAAGATCCGGCCGTTTTCCGGCAGCATCTCCATCAGGCAGGTCAGAATATCCTCACGCGTATCGCCCATGACGTCCATGTGGTCCAGCCGTGCGTTGGTGATAACGCCCACGTCGCAGTGCAGCATGTTTTTGCCGGAGACCCGCTGATATTCGGGCTGCAGGGCCATGCATTCGATGACCAGAATGTCCGCGCCTTCTTTCGCCGCGGTCTCCAGATAGCGGATCTGCTCCTTGATATTGGCCGGCGCGCGGCGCACGATCTCCTCCTGATGTCCGTCCGGATGGATCGCGATGGGCAGCGTGCCGGTCGTCTTGCAGAGCACGCGGTGCCCGCCCGCCTGAAGTCCCGCGGCGATCATGCGGGTCACCGTGGATTTGCCCCGGGTCCCGTTCACATATACCACATGGGAGAGCCGCGCGCGCGCCCGGCGCACCAGAACGGCTTCCCGGATCAGAAAGGCCAGGTAGAGCAGAAACAGTACAAGTATAATGATCAGTGTGTTTTTCATAGTATCCAGAAGGGCGGCAGCGGCCGCCTCCGCAGTCGGCTCCGTCAGTCTTCTTTCCGCTTCCGGGCCAGGTATTCGTCCAGGCTCTTCTTCACCTTGTCCGGGATCTCGCGCTTCACCGGGCATTTTACCGCATCCGCCATGAAGCGGGTGAATTCGGTGATAAACGCGCCGTCCTTCAGGATCTGCTCATCGGACAGCAGCTCGGGCGTATCGTAACGGTTGTGGATGGTCGCCTGACTCGGACCGGCCAGCCGCGCGAAGGACAGCGCCGGAACGCCTTTGTCCGCGAACGGTGTAGAATCGCTCGAATAAACACCCTGGGAAGCCCGGATGCCGAAGCCGCGCTGCGCCGCGAAAAAGCGGATAAACGTGACCAGGCCTTCCTCCGCGCTGACCCGCGCGATGAAATGCCCCATATAGGTTCCGATCATATCCAGGTTGATATTGAGCGCGATCTTATCCAGTTCGCTCTCATGCGCCGCCGTATAGGCCTTGGATCCCAGCAGGCCCCGTTCCTCGCTGCCGCAGAACACAAAGCGCAGCCCGTAGCGGTGCTTTTCCTTCCGCAGCGCGTCCATCACGGTCAGCAGGCCGATGCAGCCGGTCATATTGTCATAGGACCCGCGGGAAAGCGGCGTCGTATCCAGATGCGCGGACAGGACGATCCATTCGTCCGTTTCGCCGGGGATCTCCGCCACCACATTATGGGACTTGCCCGCGCTTTCCTTCTGCTGCACGCTGATCTTCGCATGCACGGCGCCGCTTTTCACGATCGCGAACGCATCCTTGGCATTGATATTGACGGCCAGCGTCTTCCGGCCGCCTTCTCCCACCACGTGAGGCCGCAGTTCCTTTAAATCGATGTCGCGGTCCTTATAATGCACGTTGCCGTCATAGGTAATGATCCCTTTCACGCCGTTGTCCAGCAGATCATGGTACGTGAAATATCCCACGCCCACGTCAAGCAGCACGATCGCGTCTTTGGCGCGGGTAAGAGAGGCGGGGTCCAGATCGGGCAGGTAGACGAGCGGGGCTTCCGCCGTTCCGCTGCCGCACAGGCGGAATCCTTTGCAGGGGATCTCCGTTTCCCGGCCCGCGGCCGTCTTCACGGTAAGGGAAGAGGACTGCACGTCGCCGATCTGCACGTCGAAATCTTCCAGCCACGCCTTCACGCCCATCTCTTCGCAGCGGGCCTTCAGGTATTCGGCCGCGCGCAGTTCCTCCGGGCTTCCGCTGATATGGATGTAATCCGTATCCTTTAAAATCTGCCGCACCTGCTTTCTGTTCATAGCTACCTCCTTGTCAGGTCCACAGTTTGATCTCGGGCTTCGGGGTCCCGTCCGCTTCCTTCACCGCTTCCGCCGCCTCATGCGCCTCCAGCCGTCGCACGACTTCCGCTATGGGCAGTCCCACGACCGTGAAATAATCGCCTTCAATGCGCTTGACCAGCCGGCAGCCTTTGCCCTGAATGCCGTAGGCGCCCGCCTTGTCCATCGGTTCCCCGGTGGCTACGTACGCTTCGATTTCTTCCTCGGTCAGATCGTAAAATTCCACTTTCGTTTCGGAAATAAAAGTATCCGCATCCTCGTCATCATTGTATATCAGAGAAACGCCGGTATAGACCGTATGCACTTTGCCGGACAGGAAGCGCAGCATCTCCTTCGCTTCCTCCGCATCCTTGGGCTTTCCCATCAGGCGGCCTTCGCACAGCACCGTGGTGTCCGCGCCGATGATGATCTCCAGCGGATGAAACACGCTTGTTGCCGAAGCTTTCAGCTCCGCCAGAAATCCGCTGCGTTTTTCCGGCGGGACGGAATCCGGTACAAATTCCGGGATCGTGCTCGGCAGCACGATAAATTTCAGTCCCGCCATCTGCAGCAGTTCTTTCCGTCTGGGCGAACCCGATGCCAGTATGATATCCTGATGACCCATAAACAGTCTCCTTCTGATTTGAATTGCGGTAAACGGACGCGTCTTAAGCCGTCCCGGCATACCGCTCCCTATTATGGCACAAAATACGGGAAATGTCTTGGTGTTTTTATAAAAAAAAATCCCGGAGTACCCGGGATGGTTTTCCGACCGAATATAACCAGATCGGTTTCACTACTCTAACCGCATTGTTTTCACAACCTGCAGGCGCGCCGCATAAAATGCCGGAATCAGGCTGCTCAAAGATGCCAGAGTCAATCCGACAAGCATCGTGGACAACAGATAATGCAGTCGAAATCGGACATGATAATATATATCAAACTGTTCCCTGATATAGTTCTGCAGCGCCATACTGAGAACAAATGCGGCACCAAAAGCAGCTGCGGAGCAAAGCATCCCTAAAAGTCCGGCTTCTGAAACAAGCTGAAGCGTTATTTCCGCGGTTGACGCGCCGAATGTTTTACGGACAGCGATTTCCGTAAGCCTGTCTTTGGTTGAGAAAAACAGAATTGACATAATCGTTAAACCGGACAGCACCAATACCATCAGGATAACAAGGTCAGCTGTCCTGCGGACAGGTGCCGTAATCATTTCCGTCTGGGCAATCAATGTTTCCCGGGACTGCAATGAATACACCCCGAAATACCGGTACTGGAAGTTGATATCGGAGATCAGCCGCTTGGCTTCCCGATAGGATTCCTCACTGTCAAAAGTGAACGCGTATACCTTCCGGCACAGATCTTCGTCCAGCAATGGTTCCGGGACATACAGGCAAAGCTGAAGCAGGATCTGATTATTATTTGAAGAATTATAGCGCGACCTGAGCAGATAAGGCTGTTCGTCAGCGTAATAACTGTTCTTCGCAATTCCGACAATCTTGAGTGACAGCGGCCTGTTCAAATCCTCCTGCCCAGGACGCATCGTATCGGAATACAGAGTTACAGTCTTTCCCAGTGCATCATGATCTTCAAATAATACTCTTTCCGTCAGTTCGTCTATAACTGCAACGAATGCACCTTTTTGAATATCGGCATTTAATATGCCGCGCCCCCGGACAATTTCCATTTCCGCCGGATAATAATCAGGAGAATGAATACTCTTTGTGATCCCTTTATTACTTTCACCCGTCAGGCCGATCAGGTTCGCTTTTACAGAAAATTCTTTTGCCCCCGGCAGCTGCGTACGGAGAAGTGTTCTCGAATATTCTTCCTGCATGAATATGGAATAGTCGGTACCTTCCAGGTTCTGCAGAAGTCTGATTCCATCGATTCGTGTATTCTGACCGGACACAAGCATGGTATTGGATGGGATTCTTTCCGCTTCTTCCATTTGGGTCCTGTACCAGGAATCCGACAGGATTAAGCCTGAAGAAAACAGGAACGCTCCCAGACAAAGGCCGATGGAAGTTAATGCGAAGCGGATCCTCTGTGCCGTAATGCCCAGCCACAGCTGTTTTAACCCAAACAACAGTTTTCTCATATTTCCTTCAGCTCTCCCCCTTCCAGTTTAAAACGCCGGTGGACATTGTTAAAGATATGGGGATTGTGAGTGACAATAAGAACAGTATGCCCCTCTGAGGCATACTCTTTAAGTACCTGATTAATGATCAAAGCGTTCGTCTCATCCAGGTTTCCTGTCGGTTCATCTGCAAGCACCAGCTCCGGTTCTTTTACCAATGCCCTTGCAATGGCAGCTCTTTGTTTTTCTCCTCCGGATAAATATACAGATTTTTTATCAGCAAGTTCCTGCAGGGACAGTTTTTCCAGCAGGGAACTCATTCTATGTCTGATGATCCCGAAATCAGTGCCGGAATACTGTCCGGCAATCAGAATATTGTCCTGAATACTGCAGTTTTCAATCAGAGCATAATTCTGGAAAATAAAACCTATTATTTCACGGCGCAGTAATCGGGCCTGCCGGCCGCCCGCCTTCACCTCTTTCCCCTCAAATATATATCGGCCGGTATCAAGTTTATCAAGCAGGCCCAGAAGATTGAGCAAGGTACTTTTTCCGCTGCCGGAACGTCCCTGAATTGTTGCTATGGAACCTTTTTCCATGGCAAAATTCAAATGCTGCAGAACAAAGGATTTCCCCTTATCATAGCTTTTGCAAACGTCACACAATTCAATCAGTTCTGACATCAGTTAAAAAATTCCTCATATAAGTATGCCGAAGGATCGTCAGCCGCAATCTGGAACCGGATACGGGAGCCGTCCCGAATACCGGAAAGTATCTCAATAAAAGTCCATTCATGTCCGTTTTCCTGCATAGTAAACTCTTCACCGCATACAATGTTCTGACGGACATATTCCCCGTCAGAAAGCTGTACATAAACAAATGCACTCCCGTCAGGATCCCGTCCGATTGCTTCTTTCAGAGCAAACATACAGTTTTCCCGCTCTCCGAGGATAAATTCGGCGGTCACTTCATTCCCCGGCAGCAGCTCTGCTCCCGTTGTTCCCAATATCACATCAATCTGCTTTGCATCAATCTGATATCCGATCGATTCAATCGATGCCGGCAGCGATTTTCCCTCAAAAGAAACCGTCACCTCCGTGAGGTAATTAATATCCCGCAATTGTTTATACGGAATCTTAACCGGAACCTGAAGCCTGTCTACGTTCAGCAGCGTCAAAACAGCTTGCTGATCTTTGAAAGTAATCTGTACCAGCTTTTCATGATCAACGGCTTTAAGATCGGAAAAGATAGTTTCCCCGGGATTAAAAACACGGCCGTATAAATTTCGAACAGCTTTTTCTTCCGGCTCCCGGCACGGAAGGGAACAGGTACGAAAGGCCTCCTCCGGTGCGGTTATAATTCCCGGACAGCTGAAGCTGGATTGAATCGTTCCGACAGAAACAATCATTTCTGCCCACTTAACCAGTTCTTCATTATTGCTTGAACTTTCAGAAGATTCCGCGCGGCAGGCGGAAAGCACGGCTGAAAGCAATAATACTGTCAATGCAATGATTGGAATTGGCTTTTTCACGGTTTAGTCTCCTTCATAAACGCAGCCCAGCAATCCTCATTTAATACTCCGGAGCAGCTGAGAACTGCAGCACTTACAAATTCCGATGACGGTTCGTCTGTCAATGCATATACAATTCGGAAAGAGGTTTTTATGTTACGGTACGGAGTTATGCTTTCCTTTATCCCATCTTCAGGTTCAAATGATACCAGCACTTTGTAGTCGTGTCCTGCTTCAAGAAAAACGGTATCTCCCGAAACGCAAGTCTGTATCTTTTGTTCTGCCGGATCTTCGATCCGGCATTCGACGATTTTGAAATAGTCCAAAAAGTCGATTTTTTTGATTACAACACTTTTTTCCGCATGAATATTATAATAATATTCTTTTCCGACTGTATATGTCATAATTTCATAAGGCATAAACAAAAAATACAGATCAGAAAGCGTTACATTGTCCTTCGATTCAACGATAAGCGGCGTTTTCAGTTCGAGTGTCCTTTTGTCGCCATTGAACAAATATTGGATGGTATGAATTGAGATTGAATCTGCAGCTGTAAACTCAACTTCATATGACCGGTAATACCCGCCTTCCCTCTTCCGATTCAATACATACTCGGGTGTTGTTTCAAAAAAACGAATTCCCGAAAGACTGTCCAGGTTCTCTCCTTTCATACTCTCCAGCAGGATCTCATCGTCAGGATCGTCAAACCTGCATTGCATGGAGAAAGAACAGATCATTCCGATATCGCTTGTATTGCGGCAGATATGAAGAGGGGAAACCAGAACGACCGGCTCCGATCCGTTCCGGTTTCCGCATGCGGCCAATAAAAACAATGTCGCAATGATTAAGAAAAGCCGGGAAAAATATTTACTCATAGATGCTGTACCCCGATCCACTGCCGGCAGAACTGTATACAACTGCCAGATAAGGAATTGACTGGTAGTCTGTTTTGTAGTGGGCTTTTATGCCATATACGTACTTACTGACTATCCAGCTCTTTCGCCCATCTCCTTCATCCTGTAGGCTACCGGGCTCATGTAACCTAAGCTGCTGTGAAGTCTTTTCCGGTTGTAAAAGACTTCAATGTAATAAAACAGATCCTTCTCT
>CADBQE010000250.1 GCA_902796695.1 uncultured Lachnospiraceae bacterium | reverse complement strand
TTTTGCACCAGCACGTTCGCAACGGGGCCTCTGCCCTTATCGAGCTCCGCTTCCAGCACAAGGCCTCTCGCGGAACGGTTGGGATTCGCTTTGAGTTCCAAAATGTCCGCTGTCAGAAGAATGGTCTCCAACAGCGTATCGATGCCCTCGCCGGACTTCGCGGAAACGGTGACAAACTCGGTCGATCCGCCCCAGTCCGTGGAGATCAGTTCGTGCTCGGTCAGTTCCTGTTTTACGCGGTCGATGTTCGCGCCCGCCTTATCGATCTTGTTGATCGCGACCACGATCTCCACGCCGGCCGCGCGCGCATGGTTGATGGCTTCCACGGTCTGCGGCATCACGCCGTCATCCGCCGCCACCACCAGGATGGCAATATCCGTAGCCTGCGCGCCGCGCATACGCATGGCGGTGAAGGCTTCGTGGCCGGGCGTATCCAGGAAAGTGATCTTCTGGCCGTTGATTTCCACCATGTAGGCGCCGATATGCTGCGTAATGCCGCCGGCTTCTCCGGACGTGACGTTCGTCTTGCGGATGGCGTCCAGCAGCGAGGTCTTGCCGTGGTCGACATGGCCCATGACGCAGACCACCGGCGGACGGGGCACCAGGTCTTCTTCCGCATCCACGATGGGATCCTTCAGCAGTTCGGCGATCAGGTCGACCTTTTCTTCCTGCTCGGCGATCACGTCGAATTCCAGCGCGATATCGGCGGCGGTATCGTAATCGATCTCCTGGTTGACGGTAAAGACCTTGCCGGCCAGGAAGAGTTTTTTGATGATGGCGGAGGCCTGCATCTTCATGGCGGCGGCCAGTTCCTGGATCGTCAGCTTCTCCGGAATGGTGATGACCTTGATCTGAGGTTCGGCCTTCTCCGCTTTGACGGCCTTTGCGGCTTTTTCCAGATCCTTGATGCTGCCGCCTTTGCCGCGGGCGTTCTTGCCGCCGGGACGGCGCATCTCGTCGGAATTGCTCTTGTTGTAGCGGTTATTGTCGCGGGCGGCGCCGGCCTGGCGCTGCGACTGCTTGCTGTTCTTGCCGCCTTTGCTGATGCCCAGGCCCAGATCCGGAGCCGCTGCGGCGGAACCGGACGAACGCTGGGAACGGGCCGGCGTTCCGGGCCGTCTGCTTGTACGGGTATCTTCATCCTTATTCGGAACACCGCCGCGGGTCCCCTGCTGCGGACCGCGGCTGCCGCCGGGCTGTCCGTTAAAGCGACGCTCTCCGGTCCGCGGCGCACCGCCGCCCTGACCCTGACGGGCCTGGTTGCGGCGTTCCGCCTGCTGTCTGGCCAGGCGGGCATTTCTTTCTTTCGCTTCCTGTTCCGCGGCGCGGACCAGTCCCAGGTCCACGAAACGCGCAGCGGGTCTGGCCGGTTCGGCGGGCGCCGCAGGCGCGGCGGGAGCGGCGGGAGCAGCGGCCTTTTCCGCAGCCGGAGCGGCCGGCTTCTGGGGAGCGGGCTTTTCCGTCTGGACAGGCTTTGCGGCCTTAGGCTCCGTGCTTCCGACGGCTTCCGGTTTCTTTTCGGGAGCAGCCGGTCTGACTTCCGCTTTTTCTGCCGGAACGGTCACGGTTTCCGCGGCCGGTGCTGCGGCGGCGGGCTTTTCCGGAGCGGTCTGCGGCTTTACGGCGGCAGGCACCGCCGCTTCCGTCTCCGTCTGCTTTTCCGGGACGGGACGGCGTACGGCCGCCTTCTTTTCTGCAGTCTCTTCCTGAGGGGCAGCCGGTTTGGCCGCCGGACGTCTGGCCGGAGCGGCCGTCTGGCCGGCCGGTCTGCGCGCCGGAGCGGATCCCGCCGGGCGGGTCTTTACGCTGTTCTGCTGGCTGTTGGCCGGGCGGAACACCACGCTGTATTTTTTCTTTTTCGGTTCGCCGTTCACTTCATTCGTATTTTTATTCTCGTTATCCATACCCATTCTTTATACCCCCTCGCGATCCAAACTGTATCCTTCTTCTTCCAGCCGCCGGATGACGGCCTCTGCCAGCCCGGGATCCGTTATCGCCAGACAGGTTCTTTCCTCCTGCCCGACGGCCCGGCCCAGCTCGGCTTTCCGGCCGGCTGCCGTCCGCGGTATCTTTCTGTATCGGCACATATCGGTGATATGCTTTTTTGTATTGTCGGAAGCGTCTTCCGCCACGATCACCAGCAGAGCCTGCCGTTTATGCAGAGCCTGTTCCACCTGGAAGGAACCGCTCATGACTCTGCCGGCCCGCTTGGCGATCCCGATCATGTTAAGGGTCTCTTTCTTCAAATTCCTTCAGTTCCCTTCTCAGGTTTTCCGCCTGTTCCGGCGTCAGTGCCGCATGCAGGCTGCGGGCCAGGCCGCCCTTCTTCAGGGCCGTTTCCAGACAGCCGGTCCCCGGACACAGGTAGGCCCCGCGGCCCGCGGCCCGTCCGGAAAAGTCCGCTGTGACCTGTCCGTCCGGTGTGCGCACGATCCGGAGCAGCTTTGTCTTTTCTCTGACCCTGCGGCATCCCACGCAGGTCCGCAGGGGGACCTTCCGTTCCGCCATGCCTTATCCTTCCGTCACGCCGTCCGCGGGCTCTTCCACATATTCTTCTTCGTAGCCCTCTTCCACGTATTCTTCTTCATAGCCCTCTTCGTAGTATTCTTCGTCCTGGCTCTCGTAATCGTCAATATAGCCGATCTCTTCGAACAGGCCGCTTTCACGGGCTTCGGTCTCGGATTTGATGTCGATCTTGAATCCGGTCAGGCGGGCCGCCAGACGCACATTCTGGCCGGCGCGGCCGATGGCCAGGGACAGCTGGAAGTCGGGAACGATGACCTGCGCGGTCTTGTCTTCCTCGTCCGCCAGCACAATGATGACCTTGGCCGGCTTTAAGGCGTTCTCGATGAATTCCGCGGGATGGTCGCGCCATTCGACCAGGTCGATCTTTTCGCCGCCCAGTTCATCCACCACGGCGTTCACGCGCGTGCCGTTCAGACCCACGCAGGCGCCGATCGGATCCACCGCTTCGTCGTAGGACACGACGGCCATCTTGCTGCGGGAGCCGGCTTCGCGGGCCACGGCCTTGATCTCGACCAGACCCTGCTTGATCTCCGGCACTTCCGCCTCAAAGAAGCGGCGCACCATGTCGGGATGCGTGCGGCTGACCGTAATGACGGGCTCTTTCTTCGGCGCACGGGCTTCCACCTTCAGAATCATGACCTTGAGCCGTTCGTTGGGACGATAGCTTTCCGTTTCGATCTGCTCGCTCTTGGGCAGGATGGCATCCGTATTGCCCAGATTGACGATCGTGCGTTCCTCCATGCGGCGCTGCACGATTCCGGTCACGATCTGTCCCAGCTTGCTGTTGTAGCGTTCAAAGACGGAGCGGCGCTCTTCCTCCAGCAGTTTGGTGCGGAAATTGTTTTTGGCGTTCTGCGCGGTCACGCGGCTGAAGCTGTCGAGCGGCAGCTCCTCGCGCACCACATCGCCGGGCTGGTACATGGGGCTGATCTGTCTGGCTTCTTCCAGCGAGATCTCGATCAGCGGGTTCTGCACTTCCTCTACCACGGTCTTTTCGCGGAAGATGCGGTAGTCACCGGTCTGCCGGTCCAGGATCACCCGGACGTTCTCGGTGCGCTTGTCGCTCTTGCGGTCCGCGCCTTTATCATTTTTATCGAAAGATTTGCTGTATGCCGCCGTCAGGGATTCCTCCAGCGCAGTCAGCAGGACCTCCCGGTCGATATTCTTTTCCTTCTCAATCAGGGCAATGGCTTCCAACAGTTCCTTGTTCATTTTTTCTTTGTCCTCCCGGTTTTTCGTCGGTCTCTGCTGTCTTACAGATCAGAGAAGTCTATATAAGGTCTGATAAGCGAGATCTCCGACAGAGCGAAGACGCGTTCTTCCTCTCCGTCGCGGATGGTCACGGATTCCCCGTCGTATGCGGTCAGGGTCCCCACCCAGTCTTTGCTGCCTTCCCGGGGCTTGTAGAGATGGATCTCCACTTCCTTTCCCCGGTTCCGGTCAAAGTCCTTCGGCTTTTTCAGGGGGCGGAGCAGGCCCGGCGAGCTGACTTCCAACATGTAGGCGTCGTCGATATAGTCCTGGGCATCCAGCGCATCGCTGAGCGCGCGGCTTACGGCTTCGCAGTCGTCGATGCGGAGTCCTCCTTCCCGATCCAGCGTCACGCGCAGGATCCAGTCGCCGCCTTCTTTCACATATTCCAGATCGACCAGTTCGGTGCCGGTCTTTTCCAGAATGGGTGCCAGCACGGCTTCCGTTTTCTTCTCCACTGTTTCCCGTTTGATCAAATGGCCACCTCTTCTCCTTCATAAAGGAAAGAGCGGATTTACTATCCACTCTTTCTACTAGCATACTATTCAACTTACCGTACAGATATTAGCACAGAATCTGCCTGCTGGCAAGTGTTTTTTTGCGATTATTCCGTGTTTTTTAACGATTTTCGGGCCTCTTATTCGTTTTTCGGCTCTTCGGCGGGCTTCTGCTCCCCGAAGCCGTAGTGGGCCCGCACCAGGTCTTCCAGTTCGGCCATGAGTTCGGGGTGCTGCTTCAAGTAGTTCTTGGTGTTGTCCCGGCCCTGTCCGATGCGGTTGCCGTTATAGCCGTACCAGGCACCGCTCTTTTCGATGATGCCGGCCTGGGCGGCCAGGTCCAGCACGTCTCCTTCTTTGGAGATGCCTTCCCCGAACATGATGTCGAATTCGGCTTCCTTGAAGGGCGGGGCCACTTTGTTCTTGACGACTTTGACCCGGACGTGGTTGCCGATGATCTCACCGCCCTGCTTTAAGCCTTCGGTGCGGCGCACTTCCAGGCGGACGGACGAGTAGAATTTCAGGGCGCGCCCGCCGGTGGTGGTTTCAGGGTTGCCGAACATGACGCCGATCTTTTCCCGCAGCTGGTTGATAAAGATCACGATGCAGTTGGAGCGGTTGATGGCGGCGGTCAGCTTCCGCAGGGCCTGGGACATCAGGCGGGCCTGCAGGCCGACGACGGAATCGCCCATTTCGCCTTCGATCTCCTTTTTCGGGACCAGGGCCGCGACGGAGTCGACCACGACGACGTCCATGGCGCCCGAGCGGACCATGGCTTCCGCGATCTCCAGGGCCTGTTCGCCGTTGTCAGGCTGGGAGACGTAGAGGTTTTCGATATCCACGCCGATCTTCTTCGCGTAGACGGGGTCCAGGGCATGTTCCGCATCCACGAAGCCGGCAAAGCCGTCGCGCTTCTGGGCTTCGGCGATCACGTGCAGCGCCAGGGTGGTTTTGCCGCCGGCTTCCGGGCCGAAGATCTCCACGATGCGGCCGCGGGGCAGTCCGCCCAGCCCCAGGGCCAGGTCCAGGGACAGGGAGCCCGTGGGAATGGTTTCGATATTCATGGCCCGGTTGTCTCCCAGGCGCATGATGGAGCCTTTGCCGAATTCCTTATCTGTATGAGCGACTAATGATTCAATAGCCTGTAAGCGATCTTCTTTATTCATGATTCCTCCGGTTTCGAACTGATGTTCGCTATGGGTATCTTACCCGATCCTTCCGTTTCTGTCAAGCCTTTTTTACAAAAAAAGGGAAAACGACAGCGCCATCTCCCCATAGAAAAGTGTATCGGATGCGGCCGGGTCTGTCAAGCGGAAACTGCTTCGCCCGGCCGCATTTTCCGTCAGCCGCGGTCCTCCTGCTCTCCGGTCACGTGCACGTGCGTATAGAGATGGTCCTGGCAGTATTCGCGGTTTCCGATGCATCGGCTGCAGTAGCGGAATTCCAGGTTCGGATCGTCCTTTTCGGTGCGGCCGCAGACTGCGCAGGTATGGCGGGTGCCGCCCATCGGACGCAGGTGTTCGGCCCTGTGGGACGCTTCCCGGACCTTCGCGTCAAACTGGTGCTTGCGGTAGGCCTGCTGCACCCGCTTGGCGGGGTTCCGGATCATCAGGAAGAAAATGATCGCGTTCGCAAAGGAAGCCAGGATGGCCACGCGCCCGGTCCAGTCGCCGCGGATGAATTCATAGACCATCAGCCCGACGTAAAAGATCGCCAGATATTTGGCCTTGACCGGAATGATGAAATACAGCAGAAACTGCATGTCCGGCAGCGTCATGGCAAAGGCGAGGAGCAGCGTCAGATACAGGTTGGACGGCGTCAGGAACATCACCTGTCCGCTGATCAGATAAACGGCCAGCGCCGCGATGATCATGAAGAACAGGCCCAGGAATATATACAGGTTGTAGTAAAACCGCCCCCAGAGCCGCTCCAGCGTGGATCCCAGGGAATACAGGATGAACATCTCCAGGAAGAACCACAGCAGTCTGGTGGTGGACGGGAAGATCACGAAGGTGAACAGCCGCCAGACTTCCCCGGCCAGGATCCGCTCC
>CADBQE010000249.1 GCA_902796695.1 uncultured Lachnospiraceae bacterium | reverse complement strand
GGCGGTGCCCGGGCCGATGGCCGCGTGGCGGATGTCATAGCCCGCCAGCACCGCGCCGTCCGCGTCCGTGCCGTAGTGCGGGGTGAAGATGTCCATCACAAAATCCACGCCCGCTTCCAGGGCGGCGGCGCGCAGCTCGTTCGTCATGCCCCAGTGATACGGGAAGCGCGAATCCTTGGCAAAAATGGAGACCTTCCGCTCGTCGGAATTCTGCTGCGGCCCCGTCGGCGCAATATCCACCGCCAGGATGTCCTTCACATCCGCCGGAAGCCAGGTCGTCCCGTGGCCGATCTCCTCAAACATCGCGAAATACGCATACACTTTGCGGCGAAGCGGCGTCTGCTCTTCCTTCAGCGCCTTCATGACAGTCAGCAGCACCGCGGCGCAGGCCTTGTCATCCACAAAATGCGACTTGATATAGCCGTTTACATAAGTAAAGCGCGGCTCCAGGGCGATGATGTCGCCGGTGTCGATGCCCAGCGCCTTCGTCTCCGCCGCCGTCTTCACGTTCTCATCCAGCACCACGCACACATTGCTCCGGAAATCCGGCGGCGTCACGCGCAGCTCCTCTTCCGTCACATGGATGGAATTCGGCGTGCGGCAGACGGAACCGGTGAAAACTTTGCCGTCGCGGGTGTGCACGCGCACGTTCTCCATCATGCAGTAGAACGGGTACAGCCCGCCCACATTGCAGACATTCAGCGTACCGTCCGCATTGACGTGCCGCACCATCAGCCCGATATCATCCAGATGCGCGGTCACCGCCAGCGCGTCGCCCTCGCCGCCCAGATCCGCGATCACACCGCCCTTCCGCGTTGCCTCATACGGGACCTCCATCTCATCCAGAATCCCGCACAGCACCTGCTGCACCTCCTCATACTGCCCCGTCGTCGAATCCGCCGCCAGCAGCCTCTTAAACACGGACAGACAATATTGCTCATCAAACCTCATCATACAAAACACCTCGATTCCTCAGGATACTTCCATTATACCCGAAATCTCTCCCAAAGAAAAGAAGAAGCGGAGGGAGCCCCGTTTCCTCTTCAAATATCAGCTGACAGTCCCGATAAAATCTACTATTCCATCCTGCACATAGATGGAGAATAGTTCGAAGGCACCTTCCGTGAAGATCCACTCAAGGATGGTTATGTATTGCGCAAAGTCATCCTGTATCGCAGGCGAAACAGGGACCCGGACCACCTCTCCCTCCTTGGTGTAATAGATCTGTCCGTTTTCTCCGTCAAGAGGGAAGGTCGTTTCGAAATAATCCTTTGTCAGCTTAATATACAGTCCGTTGGATTTTTGGGTGACCGTTATCTCCTCTCCTTCCGTATGATCAATCATCAGCGCGTTATAGTTTCTTTCGTATTGCGGAAATAATTCTTCACTCTTATTCACATAAGTCCATATAGAATAATATCCGTTGGGAAGATCCGCTACAGCACCCGGATCCGGGGAAGTGCTTTCTGTCGTCGCGTCCGGATCGGTGGCAGGTTCGGTCGGTGCCGGAGTAGCCTTTTTATTATTGGAAATCAGGTAAATCGTCGTGTCAGCGGCGCGGGCCGTCAGAGCCTCCAGTTCGGCTGATCCCGTTTCCAGGTCGATTTTTTTCGTTCCTTCCCGGTCCCAATACGGCGTATAGCCCGCTGCTCGGTTCTGCAGGTCTTCACCAGCATTCATCGGGACCCGGAAGGTCCGTTCGCTTTCCTCACCGGGGTCGATCACCATGGTCAGGGTCCAGCTCCCGCTGGAGTCGCGGCTTTCGGCGTCCGCAAAATCCTGTGCGTGGGCTTGATAATAATCTTCCGCTTCCTTCCCGCTCAGGATCCGGCGATCGACAATAGGGATCTCTGTCCCGTCCGGCGTGACCACGTCCTTGCGGGCATAGACAAAGATCAGATCCTCCTGACGGAACAGGATCCAAGTCCGCATGACCGAGCCTTCGGGATAGGGAGAAGAGACGTCGTAGGTGAACGAAAAGCGCCAACAGGAGACCCCGTTGTATTCGACCTGTTCCGGAGCCTCTTCGACCTCGTTGGCAAGGAAAGGCAGGCTGAAGGCGTAGGAGGATGCCAGGTCAGGGTCTTTGTCAGAGATGTTCAGTTTCTTCAAGGGAAGCGATGGATAGTGCCGGTACGTGGTCGTCCAGTTATGCCCGTCGGAATGGAGAGAAACATTTGCCGGCTTTCCGCCGTCATTTCCGGATGCCAGGAAATACTGCCGGTCGCTGAAATACAGAAAGACTTCATCATTAAGCGTATAGAGAGAAGACGGGTCCATCAGACTGTCATCAAAAATGCCGTAAGCCCCCTGTTCCCCGTAATGGGTCTCCTCGCTGATGCGGACCGCTTCCCGATAGAGGTCGGCCGGACTTTTTTCTTTCGTTTCTTCCGTCGAAGCTTCCGGGCTCTCTGTTCCCTCAGTCTCCGCCGGCTCTGTCTCTTCTGTCGTACTGCCGGCCGGCGTTTCTTCCGTCGTGCTCGCGGTTGGCTTCGTTTCTTCTGTCGTGCCCACGGTCGGCTTTTCCGTCTCCGAAGACGCCTGCGTCTTCTTCGCAGGATCGCCCTGCGTTTCGCTGGGACTGCCGGAAGAGCAGCCTGCAAGAAGAAGCAGCACCAGCAGGAGCGCCGTCATTTTGATCAGAATCTTTTTCATAGTGATTTCTCCCTTCGTCCGGGACTGTATACACATCGCCTCGGCTGTTTATTCATTGTATTTCTCCCGGACGGAATAGTCAAGAAATGACTTGGCGAGGGACAGTGTCAAGTTGTTGTGGACTTTTTTGTTGACAAGTCCGACGCGGTAGTTTCAGCCCGCCTGTCCGATCATGCGAAGCTTTGCGGTGAAGATTTCTTTTCTGTTGCCTCCATTTAACCTGAAAACTCTCACTTTACTGAGCTTTCCCAGCACCTCGCGGCTCCATCCCATCGGATTCCGGCTGAAACGTTCGGAAAGGACATGGCTGACCGGTCTTTATCAATGCCCAAAAATCCCATGACTATTTTACACTATCGGAGGGAACTGGGAACCAGGGGGACGATGTGACAAAGGAACCGTCCCCCTGTCATATTACGCGAACACCTTCATCCCGACCACCAACCGCCGTCCCCCCAACAGCTTACCCTTGGCTTGCAACTTTTTAACGAAAGAATGTTATATTATCCCCAAAAGCGTGTCTGTACCAGTGAAA
The DNA here is from genome assembly GCA_902796695.1 of uncultured Lachnospiraceae bacterium. Classification (GTDB taxonomy): domain Bacteria; phylum Bacillota; class Clostridia; order Lachnospirales; family Lachnospiraceae; genus UBA6987. The sequence continues at coordinate 4,957 of CADBQE010000249.1, read as the reverse complement.
GGAGGTATTCATATGACAGATCGGGAAATGGTTCAGGGTCTTTTGGCCCGAAATGAGGCGACGCTTCACATAATAAGCAAGACCTATGGAAGCTACCTGCGTCGCATTGCAGACAATATCCTGAACAGTCCGGAAGACGCCGAGGAATTACTGAATGACACGCTGCTAAAGGCCTGGGAGGCTATTCCCCCGGCGGAGCCGGAGAATCTCCGCGTTTACCTGGGAAAGACCATACGCAATCTTTCCATCAATCTTCTGCGGAACCAGGCTGCCGCCAAGCGAGGCGGAGAGTCCCGGCAGGTCATTGAAGAATTAAACGAATGCGTATCCGGAGGCATAGAACCGGAGGGGGCGCTGCAGGAAAAGGAATTGGCGGAAGCCTTAAATGCTTTTCTGGCCACGCTTTCTCCGGAGAAACGAAGGCTGTTTCTCCTTCGCTACTGGCAGGCGGAATCCATCGACTCCATAGCAAGTGAGATTCATAAACGCCCCGGGGCAGTGGCCATGGCGCTGTCACGGATCCGGAAACAATTAAAACGCCATTTAGAAGAAAGGGGATTTGAAGTATGACAGGCATGCAGCTTTTTAAGGCATTATCTCAGGTGGAGGATAAATATTTAAGCGAAAGCGCTCCGAAAAAAAGGACGGTTTTTCGGAACAAATGGGTCTTTTTGGCCGCTTCCCTTTCCCTGGTCGTTTTAGCGGGCTTTACGGCAAAGCTGATTTCCGGCTGGGAAATCATCCCGCCCCCTTCACAGGAAAACGGTGATGCACTGCTTCGCTGGACCACGGGGCCGTATCCCTTGTCGGAAAAGGCGCAGGCGCTTTTGGAATCCCATCTCAGCGATCATGAGACCTGGGAGAATATTGCCACCAGCCCGGAAGAATTGGAAGCGCTGATGGGCATTCATTTGTTGACCGTACAGGGCGACACCTCCTTGCTTGACTGGGATTGCGCAGCGGAGCGGAAGGAGGAAGGAGGAATCCTTCTGTGGGGTCACTACTGGCAGCAGGGATGGCAGCAGCTTCCGGGGAAAGATGATGAGCGTGAAGTCCAATGGACCATTGCTGTTTCGTCTGTTCTGGATACCGTTGGCGGCACCAAGGAGCAGCCCTGGCCAGACGTTCCGGAGGGATATTTGTCCATTCGGCAGACCGTTCATCTGGATGCGCTAAATACGGAGGCCGAGATGTTCTTCTACGCGTCTGATTTTCCTGTCAGTAATGCTGATATGGAACTGAGACACAACGTTATCAACTGTTTCCTCGTTTATGACGAGATTGCCTACTCAATACATATCAGGGCCGCTCTCGGCGCTGAGATCGACGCCGGGGAAGCCTTCGAGCGTGCGGCAGATGTCTTGTCGCAGCTGCGGTAAAAAGGGGAAGGAAAACGAACCATCCCGAGTCTTATGTGAAACTCACCCTGCATTCGCCATTCCGTTATCCTTGGATTGGTTGCCTGCGGGCTAATGCTCTGCCGGGAGGAACCGTCCCCCAGTGGCCCTGCGGCCCGAAAATCTGACAAAGTTCGCGTCCCTTTGTCAGATTCGACCCACTCGTCCCGATTTCCGCTTCCCCTTTCCGTTCACAAAAAGTTCACAATTTTTGTTAGCACTCACTCTTGACGAGTGCTAACAAGTGTGTTATAGTAAGGCCACGAGGTGAGGAGAACACCCCGGAAGATAAACAGTCAGGCGCCGTAGGCGCCACGTCGATACAAGGAGGTAAATAACATGTTGTACCCTAGCATTTTCGGAAATGATTTCTTTGAGGACCTGATGAACTTCCCGACCTGGGACAGAGCGCCGCGTGAAGCAAACCGCCAGCTGCGCCGGATGGAGCATGAATTCAACGGGCTGGGAGGCCTGATGCGCACGGATGTCAAAGAGGACAAGACCGGCTACGAGGTCCTGATCGACCTGCCCGGCTTTAAGAAAGAAGACGTCAGCATCACCCTGAAGGACGGCTATCTGACCGTGGAAGCCGGCCGGACCGGCGGGGAAGAGGAAGGCAGGAAATTCCTGCGCCGCGAGCGTTATGTAGGCCAGGTTTCCCGCAGCTTCTATGTGGGCGATCTGCTGACCGAGGAAGACATCAAGGCACGCTTTGAAAACGGCGTCCTGACGCTGATCATCCCGAAGAAAGAAGAAGTGCCGAAAGTAGAAGAAAAGCGGCACATCGCCATCGAGGGATAAATACCGGGTCCCCTCCCCGGAGGTTATCATATAGGGAAAGCGGCCGGAGCGCTCCGGCCGCCTTTTTTGTCCCGCCCCATATTATCTATCATAGAGCCGGAAGATTAAAAACAGATTAGAACTATACGGTCACGCAGCCGGCCGCGCCCAGCGAGCGGGCGATCGCCGCCAGGCGTTCCGCCTCTTCTTCGGATGTGATCTCATGCCCCAGAAATTCCAGGCCCTCCTCACGCACGCCGAAGGGGCGGTAGCGCAGCAGTTTGTAGCGGATCTCCGGGCGCAGCCGGGCAGCGGCGGCGCGGACGGTCTCCTCGTTGCGGTCCGGAAGGTGCGGGAACAGGACGGTCCGCACTTCTTCCAGCTTGCCCGCGCGCTGCAGGAAATCCAGATTACGGAAGGGCAGCTCCGGGCCGGCGCCGGTCAGCCGGCGGCAGAAATCCGGGTCAGCCGCTTTGATGTCCAGCATGACGCCGTCTATGAGCGCCAGCAGCTCCGGATCCCGTTCAAAATCGTAGGTTCCGTTGGAGTCCAGCAGAACGCCCAGGCCCAGGCCGCGGATCAGGGGAATGACTTCCAGCAGGAAATCGCGCTGGCGCGTGCACTCACCGCCGGAAAAGCTCACGCCGTTGATGTACGGCGCGGTGCGGCGGATCCGGCCGCACAGTTCTTCCGCCGTCATATAAGCCACCTTGGGAGAAGCCAGATTCGGGCAGGTTTTGATGCAGGTATCGCAGTCCACGCAAAGGGAAGGATCCCAGAGGACGGCGGGCGCGGCGGCGACTTCATCCCCGGTGTCGGCTCCGGTTCCCGTTTCGACTCCGACCCCGGCCTCGGTCCCGGCCTGCGGATTCATCTTCAACGCGCCCTTCGGGCACTTTTCCACGCACAGGCCGCAGCCGATGCAGCGGCGGATCGTTTCCGGGTTGTGGCAGAACTCGCAGCGGAGGTTGCAGCCCTGGAAAAAGACGGCCGTCCGGTTGCCGGGGCCGTCTACATTCGAAAATGCGATGATTTTGTTAATGATTCCTGTTTTCATCCTGCTTCTGCACTCTTCTGTCCAGCGCGCCGCCGAAGTCCTTGGCGCCCTTGCCGAACACGGTCACGTTATTGAGCGACTGCCGGCCGGCGGTCAGCTTGTCGATCTCCGAGCGCTTTACCAGATAGCCGGTCACGCGCACGACGTCGTTGTTTTCCAGATAGCCGCTGAAATAGCGCAGGCCGCGGGCCAGACTGCCCTGAATGATCGACAGGACCGCGTCCGGAGTCTTCATCCAGGTCTCTTCAAATTTGAAGATGTCGCCGGTGCCGGTCGGGAAGTAGGGGTGGAACTGCTCGTTCACCGCCAGCTGATCCAGCATGGCCGGCTCCGCGCCGATCGGGATCCGGGTGCCGGGCGCGTCTTCGCGGCCGTCGGAATCGATGCCGACCTGCGCGTGCAGGCGGTAGCGGTGCCCCGTCGCTTCGCAGTAAGGCGCCTCATGGGCTTCCACCAGCTCGGTGATGCGGTCCATGATGCGGCGGCCCAGCGCGGTGGCTTCGTCGTTCAGGCCGAAGCCCTTCTTCGGGTCTTCGATGCCCAGCAGATGGTTGCAGCATTCCGCAAGACCGACCAGGCCGAACATGCCGGTGAAGTTTTCGCGCTTCACAAAGCCTTCCGTGACCAGGAAATTGGTCTTGAAGAAAGTGGATTCCTCCACAATGAACTTCACGCGCTTGTCCATATATTCGAACTGCAGGTCCGCGTAATAAGGCAGGACGCGGTCCAGGAAGTCTTCCACGCTATTCGCCGCCAGCGAGCATTCATACAGGCGCAGGCGCGGCAGGGTGTAGCCGCCGCCGCCCTGGAACAGGCCGTTGTAGCAGGACGCGATGGCGTACTTTTCGCCCCATTCCTTCACGAACATGCCGTGGTTGGCAAAGGAAGGCTTCGCGGTCTTCAGCATGCAGCGCACCGCCTTGAGGGCAAACTCACGGGGCGTTACCGCCGGGTCGTATTTCAGGGTGAGGTTCGGGATTGCCAGCTGCATCTCCTCGGTCAGCTCCATCAGCAGTTCGCCGGTCACGGAGGCCTGCGGGCCGATGTCCGCATGCACGAAGGAGTCGGTCAGGGTCTTGTCGATCTGCTTTAAGAACAGACCGAGCAGCTTTTTCGCATACGCGCGGTCTTCCCGCAGCACAAAACGTTCCAGCAATGCGTCCAGATCGCCCAGATAGACCGGGAAGGACGTGATGGAGGGAACATGATGATACAGGATCATCAGCGCATTTAAGGCTTCCGCCAGATCCTGCGGCGGATCCAGTTCCAGAAACGCGCAGCCTTTGTCAAACAGCAGTGAGTAGTCCGGGCAGATATAGCGGGGGCGGTAAGGCATGACGCCCTCGTTCAGATCGCACAGCGCACGGCTTTCTTTGGCTTGGTAATACGCATCGCTGTAGCGAAGGGAATCATCCGTGCTTTCGCCCAGACGGGCCAAAGCCAGCAGTTCCTGGTGATAGGTCAGGGTCGGGTCCTGAATAATATCGAGTGCGGCACTCATGGCGGCTCCTTTCACAGACGGCAGGCAGGCTGCCGGAATATTACGGGTACAGCGGTCGGCTGCAGAGGTTCGGATCGGTTCACAATAGAATAATTGTATCACACCCGGTGCGGCAGAGCAACCGCGGGGCGGAAAAAGGCCGTGTCAAGTTGTTGTGGACTTTTTTGTTGACAAGTCCGACGCGGTAGTTTCACCCCGCCTGTCCGATCATGCGAAGCAGGC
>CADBQE010000248.1 GCA_902796695.1 uncultured Lachnospiraceae bacterium | reverse complement strand
CGGCACGGCTTCCGTACTCTGCGCAGGCGTTCTGCTTTCATGGGCACGCGTAGGCGGATTTGTATAGGCTTCCGAAGGCGCCTCCGTTCTGTCCGCAGGCTCCGTTGCGGAAGGCTCCGTGACGGAAGGCTCCGGCCGAATGACCGGCAGCGTTCCGGGGGAAGCCTCAGGCTCCTGCGTGCCGCAGGCGGTCAGGGTCATGAGCAGCAGACAGATCAGTATCATCCAGGTAATTATACGTTTCATATTCAATGTTCCAGTTTCTTCAGTCTTTCCGCGAAATACGCCGGCAGCGGCGCTTCAAATTCCATATATTCTCCGGTGCGCGGATGCACAAATCCGATCAGGCCCGCATGCAGGTACTGCCCCGGTTCCTTTCCCAGGCTCTTTCCGCCGTACAGCAGGTCTCCGGCCAGCGGATGGCCCAGCGAAGCCATATGGACCCGGATCTGATGCGTCCGACCCGTCAGAAGGCGGCAGTGCAGCAGGCTGTAATCCCTAAATTCCTCAATGACCCGGTAGCGGGTCACCGCTTCCCGGCCGTTTTTATAATCAATCCCCATCCGCAGGCGGTTCCCGGCATCGCGGCCGATCGGGGCATTCACCTCCCCTTCCGGTTCCTTGAAGCGGCCTTCCGCCAGCGCCGTATAACGGCGGGTAATGCTGTGCTCCTTCAGCTGCGCGGCAATGCTTTCATGCGCCAGATCGTTCTTGCAGACGATCAGCAGGCCCGTCGTGTCCTTATCGATGCGGTGTACGATGCCCGGCCGCAGCACGCCGTTGATCCCGGAAAGGCTTCCGGCCGCATGATACAGCACCGCATTCACCAGTGTACCGGTCTTATGGCCGGGCGCCGGATGCACCACCATGCCCTTGGGCTTGTTGACCACCATCAGGCAGTCATCCTCATAGGCGATCTCCAGCGGAATGTTCTCCGGTTCCACGGACAGCGTCTCCCGCTCGGGCAGATCGACGGTGATCTCTTCTTCTCCCGACAGGCGCCAGCTGCATTTCCGGAGCTTTCCGTCCACCAGCACCGCGCCGCCGTCAATCAATTTCTGGACATAAGTACGCGAATACCCCTCCAGATAGCCGGAGAGGTATGCATCCAGGCGCTTGCCGCCGTCTTCCCATTCACTGATCAGCCGAAGCTCATTCATAAATGTATCTGCTTGAAGTCCTCGCTCTTGTAGAAAAATACCAGCAGCAGGGCGATGACGACCGCCGTCCAGGTCAGGAAGCAGTCCGCCAGGTTGAACAGCGGAAACTCCATAAAATCCAGCCGGAAAAAGTCGATCACGTAGCCCATCCGCACCCGGTCGATGAAATTGCCCACGGCGCCGGCGATGATAAACAGCACTCCCAGCGACAGCGGCCAGAAGCGCCGCTTTTCCGGGATCGCATGATACGCCAGCACCAGAACGATCAGGATCAAGACCGTCAGGATCACAAAAAATACGCGTCCGCCCTCCAGCATGCCGAAGGCCATGCCGCGGTTCTCCACATAGCCCAGGCTCAGGATCCCGGGGATCAGGGTGCGGGCCGGCGCGTTCTTTAATTCCGCCTCCGCCATGGCTTTCGCGCGCTGGTCAAGCAGCACCAAAAGCAGGACCCATACGAGTCCTGCCACGTAGTAAAGCCAGGCGTGTTTTTGCTTAGTTCCTGTCATCCAGACGCAGACCGCTTCCGCCGGCGGCATTCAGCACATTCTGAAAATCACCGGACAGCTCTATACTGCTGGGAGAAACAATAAAGATGTAGCTGGAGATCTTCTGGATATTGCCTTCGATGGAATAGCAGGCGCCGGACGCAAAATCGATGATCCGCTGAGCCAGGTCCACCTGAACGCCTTCCATATTGATCACGACGGCGCGGCCCGACAGGAGCATGTCGCAGATATCCCGGGCATCTTCCATGTCGGTCGGCTTGACCATGCTGACTTCCATGACGGTGCTCACGCGCGAAGGCATCTGGCGCATGGAGGTGACGTTGCTGCGGCGCGCGGGACGGGCGGCGGCGCGGGGAAGAGGCTCTTCCTCTTCTTCCGGCGCGGGCTGACGCGTTTTCTTAGGTGCGCGTTCCGCTTTTTCGGGGCGTTCCCGTTCGGTCTTCACCGGCTTTTCCGGGCGTTCCGGTCTGGCGGGGGGAAGTTCTTCTTCCTCCTCGGGTTCGTCATCCAGGTATTCTTCATCGTCTTCGAGATCTTCGTCATCGTAGAGACGCATGGAATTCAGAAATTTATCAAAGATATTGGCCATGAGCTGCTCCCCTTTAGTTTTCTATCTTCATTATATTGCCTCCGCCGAGGATGTCAAGGCGGAAGCCGTCCGCTTTCCAAAATAATTTACCTGAGGATCTGCCCGTCCGTATACTGCGTTCCGTTCAGCAGAACCTGGTCAAAGGTAGCGATCCCCTGCTCGGTGCCGCGCCGGACCAGCAGGTAGTCCGCGCTTTCTTCCAGGATCTCCACCGGGCTGAAAACGGTATAGCCCGCGTTGACCTGATAGACCCCCGTCATCCGGGACGTCAGGCGGATCGTATAGCGTTCCTGCGAATCCTGGCGGATCAGGACGGATTCCGCGGGCAGATCCTGACGGCTGACGTAGCAGTATTTCTCATCCCGCAGATAAACGGTCGGCATGATATGGCGGATCGTCTGCTCCGACCCGTTTACGGTCTCCTGATAGAAGCCGTCCGGCGTTCCGTCCTCCCGCACGGTCTCGAATTCCCGCGGGATCAGATAGACGCTCTCTTCCACCCGGCAGCTGACCGGGATCTTGTAGCCTTCGCTGCCGAAGCCTTCCAGACGGACTTCCGTAAAGCGGTCCGTGGCAAACTGGACCATATAGCGGGAAAGATCCAGGCGCAGCAGGATGCTGCCGTCCGGACCGTTAAAAATCCCGGCGTCGGCCGTCGTTTTCAGACCGTTTTTCAAAAAAGTCAGATCGATGCGGGACTGCGACCCGTATTTCGCCGCGTCCTCCGCGCTCAGCGGAATGACCAGGGTCCAGTTTTCCGAATCCACCAGTTTGTAGAGAAAATCGCCCGGGGTCACCAGATTCGCGGTATTGTCGCGCTGATAATCGCTGTTCTCAAAATCCGCCGCGGTAATATCTTCGGGCCGACGGCTTTCGAATCCGTCCTTGTAATACAGGACCATGCCGGGCGTGTCCGATTTGTAAAGGTGGAAAAATTCATTGAGCGCCGCATTCCCCTCCAGCACGTCCAGGGACGCTTTGCCGATATGCGTGGAGAAAAAGGCGCTGATCGCACCGCGGGATTCGTAAACAGAGGAGAAGGATGCGCCGTCATAACTTAAAGCCAGCTTCTGCAGACGGGTCTTGAAGGTCCGCAGTTCCTCGCGGCTTAAGCTCTGCAGTTCGGCCACTTCCTTGATCTTCTCGCTGTAGGTTCCGATCTCGTCCACGGAGGTCACGACACTGCCGATGCTGACGTGCCCGCTCTCCGGCGCAAACATATCCACATATCCGGCCCAGCGGGAAGAGACAACCTGTTCATTGCGCAGGATCAGTGCGCGGTAGGTCTGGTTGCCGTTCAGGCTTTCCTCCCGGCCCACCGTGTAAACGGAATACGATTCCCGCGTCGCGGATCGGATGATGGAAGCCGCCAGATACAGCAGGATGAACAGGAAGATGATGACGCCCAGATTGATCGTCAGTTCACGCCGAAAAGGAAGGATTTTGGCTCCTTCCCTCGCTGTGCTGTTTCTTCTGTTGCGCGTCTGTCTTCCCGCTCCCGCCACGGCTTCTCCAATAAATTACAGAGCCAGGCTCACCATGGGTCTGACCGATTCCGGCAGTTCCTCACAGTCCATGGAAACGCTCAGGACCATGCGTACTCCGAATTTTTCACTGATGATGTCGATATCTTTAACAAGTTCCGCCAGTTCCTCGGAGCCCTGGACTTCGTTCAGGGTCAGGAAGCTGTCCAGGAACATGACTTCCAGGTCATGGTCCTGCGAAAGGATCCCGCACAGGAATCCCACGAAGGCTTCCGGAGAATTGACCGGATACTCGGACACGTTGATCAGACGGATGTTCCGGTTCAGCTCAAACATGTGCTTGCTGTTTTTGTCCAGATAGACGATTGTCCCGTGGGCGGCATTCATGGCGTCGTTCGCCATGGCCAGTAAGTGTTTTGTTTTGCCTTTGCCTTTTTTCCCGGCAATGATCTGAACCATGTTAGTTTCCTCCTGCGTATGTATGGTGAATATAGCAATGAGCTTTGTCAGCGGGGTTCCCGCTCTTTCTTTCCTGTATTATAAGCAATCCTTCCGGAAAACACAAGGACAAAATGCCCGGCCGCGCTTCTACCACTCCGGCGCTTCCGTTTCCCGCCGCTGCAGCCCCACGTTGAGGACCAGGCCCAGGCAGATAAAAGCGCTCAGCAGCGAGCTGATGCCGTGGCTGAAGAACGGCAGCACGACGCCGGTATTGGGCAGAATGCCGCTGGTGACGCCGATATTGAAAAAGACCTGCAGTCCCAGAAACGCGCCGGAGCCCGCGCAGATCAGGCGGCCCGCCAGATCCGACGCCCGGGAGGCGGTCCGGAAGCACAGGAAGACCGTGAGCGCAAACAGCAGCAGGATCGCGGCGCTGCCCCAGAAGCCCAGCTCCTCTCCCACGACCGCGAACACGAAATCGCAGTTTTCCTCGGACAGGAAGTTGCCGGCCTTGACGGAATCGAAGCTCGCGTTGAACAGGCCCTTTCCGCTTAATCGTCCGGAGGAGATGGCCATGATAGCGCGGTCCTGCTGGGCCGTGAGTCCGGAGCCGGAAAAGTCATCCGGCCGCAGGAAGCTGAACAGGCGGTTCAGCATATAGGGCTTTAAGATCAGCGGGTTTTCCTGCATGGTGTCCCAGACCAGGAATCCGGCCACCGGGATCATGCAGGCCGCCATGCCGCCGATCCACCGGTAGCTGATCTGGCTCATATAGAACATGACCAGAAACAGCAGCACGAAAGTCAGGGTCGTGGACAGGTCCGGTTCCAGAAAGATCATGACCGCGGGGAGTATAAAGAGGCCCAGCGCGGAGAAGACAACGGACGGCTTGTTGATCCGGTCCCGGTATTTCATGAAGAACCAGGCAAAGAAGACGATCACGGCCGCCTTGACGAATTCGGAGGGCTGCAGCCGCCCCAGGGCGGGCAGATTCAGCCAGCGCGTGGCGCCTTTGGTGGTATAGCCCAGCGGCGTAAACAGCAGGCCCAGGATCAGCAGCGAGCCGCCGTAGAGGACCCAGTGGAGCTTCAGCCAGAAATGATAGTCCGTAAGCGCCAGAAAGATCATCAGCGCACCGCCGCCGATCATGCCGATCAGCTGCTTCCGCATGGTGTCCGCGCCGTCCGCGTCGTTGACCACGGCGCTGCCCAGGACCATGTAGCCCAGGATGCAGAGCGCCAGGACGCAGAGCAGCAGCGCCAGATTGAAGTTTTTCAGTTTATATCGGTGAAAAGCAAACATAGGCATTCCTTACGCGCGGAACAGACCTCCGCGGCGCCGGTTTAAGGGCGGCAGGGAAAGCGCCGTCCCCCGCACGCGTTCCGCGATCCGTTTCAGGGCACTTCCGGACATGCTCCGGACCGTTACGGCCGGCACGCCCGTATTGCAGCAGATCAGGGCGGTCTCGTCTTCCGGGATAACGCCCAACAGAGGCGTTCCCAGGACTTCCTGGATATCCTCCGGCGTCATCATGACCCGGCTGCGCAGCAGCCGCTGCCGCAGCAGGTTGACGATCACAAAGCGGTATTGGATCCCGGCGGCTTCCATCAGATGCAGCACCTTGTCCGCATCCCGCACAGCCGGCACCGCGGGGCTCGTCACCACGATGCCTTCGTCCGCCAGCCGGATGGCTTCCGCAAAAACGGGGCCCACCCCCGCCGGCGCGTCGACCAGGATCACGTCATAGGTCTCCCGGAGTTCTCCGATGAGTTTTTCCAGTTTTCCGGGTTCCAGGCCGGCCGGGTTCATGGTCTGCGGCGCTGCCAGGACGGAAAGGCCCGGGTAGCGCTCATCCGTGGTGGCCGCTTCTTCCGCGGACATTCGTTCTTCAAAATAATCGCCCAGATGATTCAGCACCACGGTCTCCAGCCCCAGCATGACGTCAATATTCCGCAGGCCCAGGTCCAGATCGACCAGGACGGTCCTGCGTCCCGCCTGCCCCAGACAGACGCCCAGATTCGCTGCTATCGTGGTCTTGCCCACGCCTCCCTTGCCGGAGGCGATCACAATTACTCTCGCCATTGCTACCCCTGTTATTCGTTGATATTGTTTCCGCCGGCGTCCCTGGCGTGTCCTTCCAGAATATCCCGGTAGGTAATGTATCCGTAATAGTAGTCGTAAATGTATCCGGCCAGTTCCGAAGTGTTGCCCGACGTATACCCGTTCGGGATCGTAAGCGCGACGCTGATCTCCGGCTTTTCGTACGGAGCGAAGCTGACGTACGTGACGTGGTCGGGCCGCAGTTCGTTTTCTTCCGCCGTTCCGGTCTTGGAGGCGATCGTCACCTTCTGGCTGTACAGATGCGCATGGTTGCCGCTGGTCACGGAGCGCCGCATGCCGTCCCAGATGCTGTCCCAGGTGGAGTCCTTCAGTTCCGTGCGGGACACCAGCGTGCCGCGGTAGCTCTGGATCAGACTGCCCTCCGGCGTCGTTTCATGGTCCAGCAGCGTCAGATTGTATATGCTGCCGCGCGTGGCGATGGCCGTCGCATAGCGGGCCAGATGGCTGCACGAATACAGGTTCGTGCCCTGTCCGATCGCACTGGTCAGCGCGGAAATATCGGAGATGACCGGATTGGATTCCGGGATCTCCACGCCGGATTTTTCGCCCAGCCCCAGCAGTTTAGCATAGGATGACAGTTTTTCCATGCCGGCCGCGTCGTTGTACGTGCCGTTTTCCAGCGAGAGCTTATAGCCTACCTGGGCGAAGAAGTCGTTGCACGAAACCATCAGCGCGTCGCTGACGTTGATATCGCCGTGCGCGTTCGGATAATACCAGCAGTCCACCTTCATACCCGCGGCTGAGAAGGAGCCGTGCGTGGTCAGATAAGTCCCGGGGCCGATGACGTTCAGTTCCAGCGCCGCCGCGGACGTGACCATCTTGAAGCTGGAGCCCGGCGCCGTCCGCGCCTGTGTCGCCACGTTGAAGAGCGGGATGGACTGATCCTCCAGCAGGGCGGCATAATAGCCGCTCTCCGTGATCCGGTTGTTGTCATAGCCCGGATAGGAAACCATGGCCAGCACCTTGCCCGTGCTCACGTCCACGACGGTGGCCGAGGCGGAATACGGGTCGAGCGCCAGCTGCGCCGGCGAGATCTCGATGCTGGTCAGCTTGTCGATCATGAACTGGAAGGCCAGGTCCGTGCTGCGCCGGTTCAGGTTGGCCTGATATTCCGGATCCGGCTCCAGGATGCCCTG
>CADBQE010000247.1 GCA_902796695.1 uncultured Lachnospiraceae bacterium | reverse complement strand
GTAACGGTCTGGGAAGCCATGTGCATGTACACCCGCAACGCTGCCTACGTATCCTATGAAGAGGACATCAAGGGCACGATCGAGGACGGCAAACTGGCCGACTTCGTCATTCTGGACCGCGACGTATTCAAAACGGTCCCGGACGAAATCAAGGACATCAAGGTCGTCAAGACCTTCCTGGGCGGAAAAGAAGTCTATTCCGCGAACTGATCGAGAATCTGACATGCTGCGGCATGTCCGTGATAAAAACAAAGTAGCAAAAGTTTACTGAGGAGGAACGAAACATGAAGAAACTGCTTTGCCTGGTACTCAGCCTGCTGATGGTCCTGTCTCTGGCGGCCTGCGGCGGCGGCAGCAATCCCACCACTGCTGCCCCTGCGACCCAGGGCGGCAACGCCGGCACCGAAGGCGCGAAGGACTGGGGCATCAAGACCCAGGTCACCTCGACCGAGAAAGTTACCATCCGTCTGGCCTACGACGTAGCGGAAGCTCATCCCTCGCACAAGGCTACCGTTGAGAAGTTCAAAGACGTCCTGGAAGGCGTAACGAACGGCAACATCACCGTGGAACTGTATCCCAACTCTCAGCTGGGCTCCCTGGCCGAGAACCTGGAATCCATGCGTATCGGCGACCTGGAAATGGCTTACCTGAATGACTCCGTCATCTGCGCCATCGTTCCGGAATACTCCCTGGTCGGCCTGCCTTACCTGTGGACCTCTCTGGATGCCGCTCATGAAGCGCTGGACGGCGATTTCGGCCAGTACCTGAGCAAGAAGCTGGAAGAAGGCATCGGCATCCTGAACCTGGGCTGGGGCGATGTAGGTTTCCGCAACATCACCAACTCCAAGAAAGCCATCAGCTCTCCCGATGACTTAAAGGGTCTGAAGATCCGTACCATGACCAACCCGCTGCACGTGGAATACTTCACCGCGCTGGGCGCCATCCCTACCCCCATGAGCTTCTCCGAACTGTTCACCGCTCTGCAGCAGAAGACCGTTGACGGCCAGGAAAACCCTACCGCCCTGATCTTCAACAACGCCCTGTATGAAGCCCAGAGCTACATGACCGTCAGCGAGCACGTGTTCACCGCCATCAACATGAACATTGCGAAGCCTTTCTTTGAGAAGCTGCCGGCCGACTATCAGGCTCTGATCAAGGAAGCCGCCGCCAACACCATGGCCTATCAGCGCGAACTGATCACCGCCGAGAACGAATCCCGTCTGGCTGAGATCAAGGCTAAGGGCGTGGAAGTTACCGTGCTGAATGCGGATCAGAAGCTGGCTTTCCAGAAAGTCGCGGAAGAATCCTGCTACAAGACTGCCGCTCAGACCTACGGCCAGAACCTGATCGACATGGCCGCCGCTCACAACAAATAATTATTCGGATCGGTCCGGTTTCCGGCGGGAGTTCCCGCCGGAGGCCGGACTCTGTATTTTCATCGTATCCAAGAAACAATAACTGACAGAGAGGAGCGTCCGCCTTCATGAAAGTACTGAAATTTCTGAATGAAAGGCTTGAAGAAGTTTTCCTCGTGATCCTGATGATCGCTGCCACGCTGCTCGTGGCGGCCCAGGTGGTGACCCGCTTTATCTTAAAGGTCCCGCTTCCCTGGAGCGAGGAGATCGCCCGTTATATGTTCCTGTGGCTGACCTGGGTCGGCGCCTCGTACGCAACCAAAGAACGCAAGCACGTAAGGATCGATATCATTTACGAAAAACTGCCTGTGAAGGGCAAAAAGATCTGCACGGCCATTTCCACGGTCATCTGGATTGTCTTCCTGGCCGTGATGGTATATCTTTCCGTCCGTCTGACCGCGAGCGTCGCGTCCGGCGGCCAGATCGCGGTAGGCAGCGGCATCCCGATGTGGATCCCCTATGCCTCCATCCCCGTCGGCATGGGCCTCATGCTGTTCCGCCTGCTTCAGAATGCGGTCCATGACCTGAAGCACAAAGAGGAAGGAGGAGAAGAAAATGCTGCTTAAGCTGCTTGTCTTATTCGGAACCATGTTCGCCCTGATGATCATCGGGGCCCCGATGGCGGTTTCGCTGGGCGTTTCCACCATGGCGACCATGCTGCTGACCACCAAGATCAGCCTGACGACCATGGCGACCGCCTGCTTCAGCGGCCTGGACTCCTTCCCGCTGATGGCCATCCCCTTCTTTATCCTGGCCGGCAACCTGATGCGCTCCGGCGGCATATCACGGCGCATTCTGCAGTTTGCTGACGCCCTGGTGGGCTGGATCACCGGCAGCGTAGGCATGGTCACGGTCGTGGCTTCCATGTTCTTCGCGGCTCTGTCCGGTTCCTCGCCCGCCACCGTGACCGCTATCGGCGGCATCACGATCCCGCAGATGAAGGAAGAAGGCTACGATCACGCGTATGCGACGGCTCTGGCGGCCGCATCCGGCACCATCGGCGTTATCATTCCTCCCAGCATCCCTTTCGTTATTTACGGCGTTGCAGCGCAGTGCTCCATTTCCGACCTGTTCCTGGCGGGCATTATCCCCGGCATCCTGATCGGTCTGGTGCTGATGCTGGTCAACTACATCACCTGCAGAAAGCATAAATACGGCAACAAGCACAGATTCTCCGGCAAGAAGCTGCTCAAGACCCTGCTGGATTCATTCTGGGCCCTGCTCGTTCCCGTTATCATTCTGGGCGGCATCTACGGCGGTATCTTTACCCCTACCGAAGCTGCCGTGGTAGCGATCATCTATTCCGTCATCATCGGCGTCTTTGTTTACAAAGAGCTGAATCTGCGGACCATCTATGAAGCCGTGCGCGACACCGTGCTGGTCAACGGCCAGACCACCTTCCTGGTGGGCATCTCGATGTCCTTCGCCCGCTTCCTGACCATGTCTCAGGTGCCGACCAGCCTGGCCAAGAGCATCCTGAACATCAACAGCCCCATTGCCATCCTGCTGGCCATCAACCTGTTCCTGCTGATTGTCGGCTGCTTTATCGACAATATCTCTTCCACGGTAATCTTAACTCCTATTCTCCTTCCTATCGTGGTCGGGATCGGTATGAGCCCCATCCAGTTCGGTATCCTGATGACCGTCAACCTGGCCATCGGCTTCATTACCCCGCCTTACGGCTGCAACCTGTTCTTTGCCTCCGCCATTTCCAATGTGTCGGTGACCAATATCGCAAAGAAGATCATGCCGATGATCGGTGTAATGCTGATCGTTCTGATGGCGATCACCTTTATCCCCGGACTTACCATGGGCATCCTCGGCAAGTAACCGGACAGACCGGGACGGGTCTCCCGTCCTTATTCCCATTCCCCGGGCGGCTTTTTGCCGCCCATTTTTTACGGGAAGGAGAGTCCGCGCGGACGAAGACAGTGTAAAGTAGTTGTGGGATTTTTGGGCATAGATAAAGACCAGCCCGACGTGTTAGAATAAGTTTGGAAACATAACAATACGG
>CADBQE010000246.1 GCA_902796695.1 uncultured Lachnospiraceae bacterium | reverse complement strand
GTAGAACGCTTCTTTCTTTCCGGTGAACCTGCTCAGCACAAAGGCGAATACCGCGTTGAAGAACGCGTTCGCGGAGATATTGTAGGTTTTCAGGAACTGCCGGACGGCCTTCAGGTCGATATGCGCGGGCTCCGTGAAAGAGCCGGAGGAGGCGGGCTCGCCCCAGACGTCCCCGATGGGCAGCATATCTTTGTCCGCATCCGCCAGCAGGCTGTCAAACCAGGCCTTCGCCTCGGTGTAGCGTTCGGTCGTCCGCAGCTTCTCTTCCTCCAGTGCCAGCTCGAAGCCGGTAAAGCTTTCCTTTGCCACGGGCCGGCCCGCATAGGCTTCGTTGATGTCGTGCAGCAGCACGGCCACGCTGCTGCCGTCGCTCAGGATGTGGTGCATTTCCAGGAACAGCCAGTTTCCGTCCGGCGTGCGGTAGATGCGGGCGCGGTACAGCTTTCCGCCCATCAGATCGAAAGGAACGGCCAGCGGTTCGGGCAGGCGCTCCGCGCCCACGATCTCGACCTCGGGCGGCGTGCTGTCGTTCCGGCGGGCCCGGAAGTTCCCTTGCTCATCCGTAAAGACGGTCATGTTCAGGTAAGGATGCGCGGCGATCGTCTGCTCCACGGCCCGCTTTAACTGCTGCAGGTCGATCTTTTCGGAGAGCTTGAACAGTGCGGGGATATTGTACAGCGTGGTATTCGGATGGGAGACGCATTCGACCAGAATGCCGTTCTGGGTCTGGGTCAGCGGATAGTCATCCTGCAGCGCGTAGGTCTCGCCCGCCGTCTTTTCGGACAGGAGCGTTTCCAGCGCCTGCACGGTCGGGTTGTTCTTTAATTCCTGAATGGAGACCGGGGTGCCGAACGCTTTCGCGAGCAGCACGTTCAGGCGGATCGCGCCGATGGAGCTCAGGCCCGCCTCGTAAATATCCGTCGCAATGCCGAACTGCGTATGGCCGACCACTTCGGCGATGCAGTCGAAGATCCGCTGCTGCGTTTCGTTCTGCGGCGGAACGATCTCTTCCTGCTGACGGACCGGCTTCGGCAGCGCCTTCTTGTTGACCTTCTGGTTCTGGTTCAGCGGGATCGCGTCGATCTGCATGATGACGGAGGGCACCATGTAGGGCGGCTTGCGGGTGCGGATGAAGTGCTTCAGGGCGGCTTCGTCCACCGGATCGCCGCTGACCACGTAGGCCGCGATATATTTTTCGCCGTTGCTTTCGTTCTCGAACGCCTGCACGGTCGCGTCGGTGATGCCCGGGAATTCCCGGATCACGCCTTCCACTTCCGTCAGCTCGATCCGGAAGCCGCGCACCTTCACCTGGCCGTCGCTGCGGCCGATGAAATCATAGCTGCCGTCCGGCAGCAGGCGCACCACGTCGCCCGTCCGGTAGGCCCGGGCGTATTCCGGATCGTCGGAGAACGGGTTGCGGATAAAGGCCTTTTCGGTCAGATCCGGGCGGTTCAGATAGCCGATGCCCACGCCGCGGCCGGCCACCAGCAGTTCGCCGGGCACGAGCGGCGGCAGACGGTTCAGGTTCTCATCCACCACATAGCACTTGTAATTGGGCACCGCGCGGCCGATCGGGACGCGCTCGTAAGCCCGCTCCACGGGCGTCATGGTGGAGGCCACCGTGCATTCGCTGGGGCCGTAGGCATTGACCAGCAGCGGAGCGTCTTTCCGCAGCGCCACGGGCACCAGCTTTTCGCCGCCCACGAGCAGGATGCGCATATCGGGGACGGAGGCCATGGAGTAGAACTGGCGGCCCACCTGCGTCGTCATGATGCCGTGGGTGATCTTCCGGCGCTGATACCAGGCCTCTAAGGCCAGCAGGTCCAGACGAATCTCTTCCTCCACGATGCATACGCAGGCGCCGGTCGTGAGCGCCGGGTACAGGTCAAACATATTGGCATCGAAGCCGTAGCTGGCGTAGGCCGCCACCCGGCAGGCTTCATCCAGCTGATAGCATTCCCGGTACCAGCCGCACATATTGGCGATATTGGCGTGATGCATCATGACGCCCTTGGGAACGCCGGTGGAGCCGGAGGTGTACAGCAGGATGAAGAGGTCGTCCGGCTGCGGATGCTCCGCCGTGCGCGGGCAGGCGGGCAGCGCGGGGAATTCTTTCGTGAGCAGGACTTCGCCGGCAAAATCCGGGATCCGGCCTGCCAGGGCTTCGTCCGCGATCAGAAGGCGGGCGCCCGCATCCTGCACCATAAAGGTCAGGCGCTCCGGCGGATAGGAGGGATCGAGCGGCTCATAGGCCGCGCCGGCTTTCAGCACGCCCAGCGAGGCGGTCACCATTTCGCTGCAGCGCGGGATCAGGATCGGGACAATGTCGCCGCGGCCGATCCCCTTTGCGCGCAGGGCTCCGGCGATGCGGTCCGAGATCTCATCCACCTGACGGTAGCTGAGCTCCTCCTCGCGGAAGATCACGGCCGGCCGGTCCGGGAAGCGGTCCGCGGTCTCGCGGAACAGGGATACGATATCCGTGACCGGGTAAGGCCGCTCGGTCTTGTTGAAGGCGTCCATTTCCGCCAGCGTCCGTTCGTCCGTCAGGCAGACCTCGCGGAGCAGCGGCCGGCGGGTGAATTCCAGCGCCGCCTGCTCCAGACAGGCGACGAAGCGGCGCACGTAGTCGTCGCTGAACATATCGCGGCGGAATTCGCAGTTGAACAGCAGTCTGCCGTCCTTGATAAAGAGGCCGATGTTCAGCGGCGTCTTGGCCTCGGTCTGCAGCAGCGGAACCATTTCGGCCTTTTCGCCGCCGATGGCATCGTGCAGGAATTCGGTGCCCTGATACGCGAACAGCACATCCGAGGAGATGCCGTATTCCCGCGCGATCTCCGCGAAGGAATACAGGTCATGCGTCATGCTGCCGATCAGCTG
>CADBQE010000245.1 GCA_902796695.1 uncultured Lachnospiraceae bacterium | reverse complement strand
TCACGGAGACGGTCTCGGATGCCAGATAATTCTGCGGATTGGCCGGATTGGTCAGGTTGAATTTAAAATACTTCTGCGCGGATCCGCCGTAATTGAGCAGGGTCTTGGCCAGCCTGGCCGTTTTTTCGGAGCCGTTGACCGCCGCGTAGGCCGCCCAGTCCGCCGCATGGCAGGAATACGTTTTCCCGCTGACACCGCCGATGGCCGTCTTCCGGGTCATCGTGAGAGCCGTGCCGTCCGCTTTATATACCGTTACGCTCAGCGGACAGGTCAGTTCTTTTGCCGCGATGTTCCGGTATGTCAGAGTGAACTGTCCGGTGCTCGAGGAATAGCCGTGGGCTTTATCCCGGACCAGGTCCCATTCGACCGTCTTGGGGAATTCGCCCTCATACCGCAGCACCGCTTTGGAGGCGGATTCCGAAATGCTGAGATTCAGGCGGATGCCGATCTTGCCTTCCAGTTCGAGGGAGCAGCTGTCGACGACCGCTTTTTCTCCCGCGGCTTTCCAGTTCAGGATCACGGAATCCGTCGAATCATACACCGAATCCTTATTGTTGAAGGAAGCTTTGACGTAGTATTGACAGGAATAGACGTCGGAGGCCTGCGCGTGCGTAAAGCCCGTGCCGGACGTGGAAGCCGCTTCCGTCCAGGAAGACCAGCCGCTCTGAGTCCCCCAGCGGTAATAGACTGTATAGTACACATCGCCGCTTCCGTCGTCTCCCGTCACACGGGGCCATTCGATGCGGGGCTTTCCGTTGGGCCAGGTCGTGATGTCCGGCGTCGGCCTGCCCAATTTGCAGTAGCCCTTTGTTCCGCTGCCCAGCATCAGGTTGACCGAGTAGAAATCTTCTCCCAGGGAAGACCAGGAGCGGACCCAGTAGCCGTACTCAAAGCCCGGCGTGGCAGTGGTATCCGTATAGTTCAGGGTCGTGATGGGAGATTCCGTCAAAAGGACCCAGGACGGCGTATAGCCGCCCGACATGACCAGTTTCCGGTAAACCAGATATCCGTCGGCTTTATTCACGGCGTCCCAGCTCAGCAGCGGCCTGCCGTCCTGGTTATTGCCGACCGTAAGCGTTGTCGTTCCCAGCTTGCAGCAGGACCGGACCGGCTTGGAATTCTCGGTCCCGTAGCTCGTATGCTTGGCTGCGTAGTAGTAATAGGCAGTCTCCGTGACGGCGGTCTTATCCGAATAGTATTCCGCGGTGCCGTCCAACGGCGTTGTCGTCAGTTTTGTCCAGGCCGTCGTGGTCGCCGGATCCACATTGCCCGGGCAGCGGTATATGTCATAGGACAGGGCGTCATCCTGTGCGTCCCAGGTCAGGAACGGGGTGCGGGAGACCCAGCCTCCGTCCCGGATCGTGAACGGACCGATGACCGCATCCGAGGACAGGTCCAGCTTCAGCATCGGCCGGATGCCGGTGATGGTGCTGGTAATATTGCTGTAGGAATCATCGGAATAAGACATTGTCTGATCCACACAGTAGTACATTTTTTTGTCATTGGCCGCCTTGATGGTATACCAGTAGTTCCCGCCGCTGCTGCCCGGCCTGCTCTTGCCCTGCGATTCCGCATAGGCTGTGTTTTCGGCAGAAGTGATCCGGGATTTGTACTGAATGAATTCCGCTTCCGTGGGCAGGAAGACCTTGTCATAGCTTGAATACGGCTTCAGTTCCACGGAGTAGGAACGAAGCATTGATTTGATCGCGCTCTGTTCCGAAGAAGTAAAAGCCGAATACAGGAAATTGAAAGTACTGTAGTCCTCGTAATAATCGCCGTCCCCGTTCAGCCACAGGCGTACGGTGGAATAATGCCAGGCGGAGGCGGATGATTCCGAATCCTGTGCGCTCATGTACCGGCTTCCCGTATTTTCAAAGAAAGCGTTGAACGGCTGCGCATCCAGGACCATCTGGGACATGACGATGCCGTTGCTCTTGTCCAGCACGATCCATCGGATCGGCTCCCAGACAAAATAGTAGACCGTGCCCTTGGTGTATCCGTTGATCTGCTGTTTCGAATCGCTGACGTTGTCTGCGATATGGGTCACGTCGGACGGCCGCCACTTGTTGATGCGGACCGCGCGGTATTTCACGCCGCTGTAGGTGAAATCCGCGTAGTCCATCATGGTTTTATCCAGTCTGGTGGGATACGTGGGGCCGTTGTAGTCCGGATTTTTGGAATAATACGGGTAAGCCCTGAATACTTTGCCCGCACTGTTCAGTCTGCTGATCAGGGACGTGTCCGTGACCCGGGACTGCGGATAGGAGCCGATCTTCACGACATCGCCGTTCGCAATATCGCCCGTGTCGGCTGCCCGGGACACCGGAGTCAGACTTCCGAAAGCGGTGATGAGGCAGAGCACCGCCAGCAGCCAGCCTCTCATTTTTTTCATGGTTTCCTCCTCGTTTGCTGCTTCTTTCAGCAGGGCAGGCCGATCAGTTCGGCCAGATCTTCTATCTTCTTGCAGTAGTGTTCGCAGTAGGCGCGCATGAACGATTCGATCACCGGATAGTTTCCGGCCCAGCCGGCGGCGGCAAAGGGCACGCCCGCGGCCTTTGCCATGTCGTAGCCGGGTTTTAAGTCATCCACGACCAGGACTTCCTCCGGCTTCAGGCCGAAGCGGTCCAGGATCGTCCTGACGCTGTGGGGCATGGGCTTGCGGATAGCTTTAGGAACCTCCCAGCCGAAGACCATGTCCGGTTCCGGCAGGCCGTTCGCTTTATAATCGCGCAGGACATATTCGCTGAACGAATGCGAGACAACACAGAGCAGCGCGCCGGCCCGGCGGGCTCTCCACATCACATCTTTCATGGCCGGATAGGCCCGGGGAATATGATGGCTCACATATTCGCGCCAGAAGGCTTCTTCCGCGATCATCTCCTCTTCGCTCAGTCCGACGATCTCCCGGAAAAAGGGGAGGACGCCCGGGGAAAAATTATAGGTAAAATACTGTTCCAATGTGATATCCGTGCCTCCGCGCAGCTGTTCCATGAACGCCGTGAAAGCCGGGTAGTGCACCGTCGCGGTGGAATCCACCACCGTATCATCATGATCCAGGATCAGACATTTGTAATTCATAGGCCTTATACGGCGCAGGGACGGCCCAAGGCCGTCCCTGTCCGTCCGTTTATTTATTTGCTCGCAGCGGGAAGTTTGAAGCTGCTCTTTAAGGGCACTATGCGGTTGAATACCGGCGCGCCGGGCCGGGAATCATGGGAATCCGCGCAGAAATATCCGTTCCGGACAAACTGGAAGCGGTCAAACGGAGCGGCTTTCATCAGCAGCGGCTCCACAACGCAGTTTTCCCGGACGACCAGCGAGTTCGGATTCAGGTTCAGGCCGCCTTCTTCGTTGAACATGCCCTTTTCTTCGTCGATCAGGTTCTCATACAGGCGGGCCGTCACGCGGCCGGCCGTAGTGGCTTCCACCCAGTGGATGGTGCCTTTGACCTTGCGGCCCTCAAAGCCGGAGCCGCTCTTCGTTTCCGGATCGTAGGTGCAGCGCACCAGCGTCACGTTCCCGTTCTCATCCGTTTCATAGCCCGTGCATTTGACGAAGTAGGCGCCCATCAGGCGGACTTCATTGCCTGGGAAGAGGCGGAAGTATTTCTTCGGCGGATCGATCATGAAGTCTTCGCGTTCGATGTACAGTTCGCGGCCGAAAGGAACGGTGCGCTCGCCCAGTTCCGGATTTTCCAGGTTGTTCGGGATGCTCAGTTCCTCGATCTGGCCTTCCGGATAGTTTTCGATCACCAGCTTCACCGGATCCAGCACCGCCATCAGGCGCGGCACTTTCGTTTTCAGGTCCTCGCGGATGCAGTATTCCAGGGCCGGCAGTTCCGCGACGGAGTTGGCCTTGGAGACGCCGCACATTTCCACGAACATTTTGATGGATTCCGGCGTGTAGCCGCGGCGGCGCAGGCCGCTGATGGACACCAGCCGGGGATCATCCCAGCCGTCGACCGTACCGTTTTCCACCAGACGCTTGATATAGCGCTTGCCCGTGACCACGTCCTTTAAGTACAGCTTGGCGAATTCGATCTGGCGGGGCGGATTCTTGAAGTCGCAGTTGATCTTCACCCAGTCGTACAGCGGCCGGTGGTCCTCAAACTCCAGGGTGCAGATGGAGTGGGTAATGCCCTCAATAGCGTCCTCAATGGGGTGGGCAAAATCGTACATGGGATAGACGCACCATTTGTCCCCGGTGTTGTAATGGGGCACATGGGCCACCCGGTAGATCAC
>CADBQE010000244.1 GCA_902796695.1 uncultured Lachnospiraceae bacterium | reverse complement strand
CGTCGGCATCATCGCAGCCCAGTCCATCGGCGAGCCCGGCACCCAGCTGACCATGCGTACCTTCCATACCGGCGGTGTGGCCGGCGTAGAAGATATTACCGGCGGTCTGCCCCGTGTGGAAGAAATCTTCGAAGCCCGCAAGCCCAAGGGCGTGGCCATCATTTCGGACCTGGCCGGCACGGTCTACGTCAAAGAAGACGCGGAACGCCGCGAAGTAATCGTAACGGATGAGGAGACCGGCGTTTCCAAGTCCTACCTGATCCCCTACAATATGCGGATCAAGAGCACCGTCATGACCGATACCCATCTGGAAGCCGGCGACGCCATTACGGACGGCAGCGTGAACCCTCACGACCTGCTGCGCATCAAGGGCGACCGCGCCGTGCAGGACTACATGCTGCGCGAAGTCCAGAAGGTCTACCGCATGGTCGGTGAAGACATCAACGACAAGCATCTGGAAGTCATCGTACGCCAGATGATGAAGAAAGTCCGCGTGGAAGAGCCCGGTGACAGCGACGTGCTGAGCGGCACCACCATGGATTACCTGGACTACCTGGATATTAACGACGCGCTGATCGCCGAAGGCAAGACGCCCATGGAAGGCAAGCGCATGATGCTGGGTATTACCAAGGCGTCCCTGGCCCGCGATTCCTTCCTGTCCGCCGCCTCCTTCCAGGAAACCACGAAGGTCCTGACGGCAGCCGCCATCAGCGGCCAGGTCGACCATCTGCGCGGCCTGAAGGAAAACGTGCTGATCGGCAAACTGATCCCGGCCGGCACCGGCATGAAGCGCTATCAGGAAGTCAGCCTGACCTCGGATTACGAGGAACCGGAAGGCAGCCCGATCAGCGCGGCGGAAGCCTTCAAAAACGGACTGAACTGAAAACAGGGACGCAAAGTCCCGTAAGGCCGGACCTGCGGCCTGCCAGACAAACGGGCGGCTTCACAGCCGCCCGTATTTTTAGAAGAGAGTATCTATGGCTGTCATCCGTACCGAAAACCTGATCTATGATTTTACCGTCCCCGATCCGGACGGTGAGACCGAACAGAAGAACCGGGCCCTGCGGGGACTGGATCTGAGCGTGGAACCGGGCGAATTTGTCGCGATCCTGGGACGCAACGGGTCCGGCAAATCCACGCTGGCGCGCCACATCAACGCGCTTCTTACCCCCACGGAGGGAACCGTCTGGATCGAGGGAATGAATACCGCCGACGAAGACAAGCTGTGGAATATCCGCACGGCGGCCGGCATGGTCTTCCAGAACCCGGACAACCAGATCGTGCTTACGATGGTGGAGGAGGACGTGGGATTCGGTCCGGAAAATATCGGCGTGCCCACGGAAGACATCTGGACGCGCGTGGAAAACGCGCTGACGAAGGTCGGGATGGCCGCGTATGCGAAGACCGCGCCGCACCGCCTGTCGGGCGGCCAGAAGCA
This sequence comes from uncultured Lachnospiraceae bacterium, assembly GCA_902796695.1. GTDB lineage: Bacteria > Bacillota > Clostridia > Lachnospirales > Lachnospiraceae > UBA6987. Next base: position 3,914 of record CADBQE010000244.1, on the reverse strand, counting down.
GCGGGTCGCCATTGCGGGCGTGCTGGCCATGAAGCCGCGCTGCATCGTGTTTGACGAATCCACGTCCATGCTGGATCCCCGCGGCCGGGAAGAAGTGCTGACCACCGTGCAGGAACTGAACCGGCAGGAGCACATCACCGTGCTGCTGATCACGCACCATATGGAGGAAGCGGCCCTGGCGGACCGCCTGCTGATCATGGACCGCGGGCAGCTGGTCATGGACGGAACGCCGCGGGAGATCTTTTCCCGTCCGGAAGCCCTGCGGGAGCGGGGGCTGACCGTCCCGCCCGTCACCGCGCTGGCGGACGCGCTGCGGCACCGCGGGATCCCGCTGGAAAAAGGCATCTGCAGCGAGGAAGTCCTGGCGGAAGCGCTGGCCCGGCAGTACCGCAAGAACGGAGGGCAGCCCGCATGATCCTTCGCCTGGAACAGGTCGCCTACACCTATGAAGCGGGCACGCCCATGGAAACGGAAGCCTTAAAGCCGCTCAGCCTGACCGTAAAAAGCGGAGAGATCCTGGCTCTGATCGGCTCGACCGGCTCAGGAAAATCTACGTTAATTCAAATGATGAACGGCCTCAACCGGCCGATGAGCGGGAAAGTTTTCCTGGATGATCAGGATATTTTCGCGGAGGGCTATGACAGAAGACAGCTGCGCAGCCGCGTGGGCCTGGTCTTCCAGTACCCCGAATACCAGCTGTTCGAATCGGATATTCTGAAAGATATCTGCTTCGGCCCGAAGAACCAGGGCCTGGATGAGGAGACCTGCCTGAAGCGCGCCCGCGCCGCTATGGCTGCCGTGGGCCTGGGGCCGGAATACGAGACCCGCTCCCCCTTTGATCTTTCCGGCGGTGAAAAGCGCCGGGCCGCCATCGCCGGTGTTCTGGCCATGGAGCCGGGCATCCTGGTGGTGGATGAGCCGGTGGCGGGCCTGGATCCCGAAGGCCGGGAAGAGCTGCTGGCCGAATTCAGGCGCCTGCGCGAAGAGAAGGGCATGGGGATCGTGATCGTTTCCCACAGTATGGACGACGTGGCCTCCCTCGCGGACCGGATCATTGTCCTAAGCAGCGGCGAAGCCGTGATGGCGGGTACGCCGCGCGAGATTTTTGCCCGGGGCGATGAACTGACCGGCCTGGGTCTGGCCCTGCCCGCAGTGACCCGCATCCTGATCCGCTTAAAAGAAAAAGGCGTCCCGGTAAATACGGACGCCCTTACGGTAGAGGAAGCGGAAGCCGAGATCCTGCGCGTGCTTTCAGCCTCCGACGATCAGAAGAAATAAACGGAACAGCCAGTTGGCCGCGATGCCGGCCGCCAGCCCGCCTATCGTGTGGCTGACAATGGCCTTGCCGGTCAGATCCGGCCGCTTTAACGCCTGCATCATGGAGGCGTGCGTGCTGAGATACCCGCTCCAGCACATGCACATGGCCGTGAATACCGAAATGTCATGCGCGTTGGCCAGTCCGGCCGCCGCCAGATCCCGGACAATGCCGGTCGCGGCACCGGCCGATCCCAGTGCGGTGATGGGGACGGCGATCGCTTCCGTGGAAGCAAAGCCGAACAGCGGCTGCAGCACAAAATTCAGCTTTTCCGCGATCCGCGGCAGCAGCGCGATCCCTTCATAGGCCGCGCCGGTATACGTGCCGTCCGCCGAAGGCCCCTTGGTCAGCAGCATCACGATCGTGCAGACCACCAGAACGCCCGGGATAATGGACAGCCCGATCTCGACACCCCCCTTGCCGCCGTTTAAGGCCGCATTCAGGACCCGCATGCCGATGCTGGGTCTTTTCTTTTTGCGGCGGCTCATGTGATGCGTGAGCGGAAAATACTCCGCCATGGTCACATGCACGTCCTCCGCATATTCATCTTCCCCGAATTCCTTCCGGGTCTGACGGATCATCAGCCTCGTGCTTACGATGCTTCCGATCACCGCGCCCAGGTTGCCGATCAGAACCGCGCCCAGCAGATGGCCGCCCGGAACCGTAAGGCCCAGCATGAACGTGGATACGATAATGCCCATGCCGAATGCCGTGCCCAGGTTGGTCAGGGCATAGAACTGATATTTCTTGAAATATTTGCGGAAGCCGCGCTCCTCTGCCAGGGACAGAATAGCCGGATTGTCCGACAGATAAGTGGAGACCACACCCAGAGCCGCTGCGCCGGGCAGGCCGTAGAGCGGCTTCATTAACGGGTTCAGCAGCTTGTTCAGAAGATCCACCACGCCGAACTCCGTCAGAAGCGAGTCCAGCGCTCCCATGATCACGGCGATGGCCATGATATAGAAGCAGGTGTCGATCAGCAGGGAAAACGCCGTGTTCATGGTCGTGCTCAGAAAGTTCGGCAGCCCCATGACCAGAGCGAATCCGGTGACGGCGGCGATCAGAAGCATCAGGAAGATAAAAGGCGTGGTCCAGTGCTGCTTTCTGTTATCGGCCGCGGGATTCTGCGGATGTTCTTCCATGTCAAATCCTTTCGTGAAGCGTTCGCAGCTGTTTACCGGCGGGACTTTTTCTGCAGCAGGGGCTTGTCCTTGACTTCCTCCAGCTTCTTCTGGCGGCGGCTCAGCAGCTCCTGCGTTTTGGGCTGAATATCGCCGGCCTTCGTCAGCGCCCACTTGGTCATCAACGGACCGACGATCTCATAGACCAGAACCGCAAACAGAACGATATTGCGGATCAGCGGCCCGTCGCCCGGCAGCTGAGCGGCCGTCACGCACATGCCCAGCGCCACACCGGCCTGCGGAAAGAGGGTAATGCCCAGATACTTCACCACTTTTTCACTGCAGCCCATGGCGCGGGCGGACAGAGACGCCCCGATGTATTTCCCTAAACAGCGTACGATAATATAGACAATTCCTATCAGAATAATAGTACCCTGAGAGAAAACTGTCAAGTTCAGATCTGCACCGCTCAGCACAAAGAAAAGCACCAGCAGCGGCGAAGACCAGCGGTTGGCCCGCCCCATCAGGTCTTCCGCCAGCGGGGAAATATTCACGAACAGGGTGCCCAGCATCATGCAGACCAGCAGCGAGGAAAATCCGATCGTGACCGGGCCGACCGGGATCTTCAGCATGGACAGCGCCACGGTCAGGAAAATAAACGCGATGGTCATGGCCAGCCGGTTCGTGTTGGAATGGAACATCGTTTCCAGATATTTCAGAACAAGACCGGCCAGTGCGCCCAGAAGCAGCGAGAAGATGATCTCCAGCACGGGGTTGACCAGAATAGAGATCAGGTCCGGACTTCCGGAACTGATCGCGCGCGCGATCCCGAAGGAAACGGCAAACAGCACCAGGCCGACCGCATCGTCCAGCGCGACGATGGGCAGCAGCAGAGAGGTCAGCTCGCCTTTGGCTTTGTACTGGCGGACCACCATCAGCGTGGCGGCCGGCGCCGTAGCGGAGGCAATGGCGCCCAGCGTGATCGCGGCCGGCAGGGAGATCGCATCCGGGAAAATAAAATGCAGCAGGATCAGCGACAGGTCCACCAGGACCGCGGCCATGACCGCCTGCACCACGCCGATCACGGCGGCCTGCTTTCCGGTATGCTTTACCGCGGTCAGATTAAATTCGGAACCGATGGAGAAGGCGATGAAGCCCAGGGCCATATCCGAAAAATATCCGAGCTTTTCCACACTTTCCGTATTGACGAAACCCAGTCCGTGCACGCCCAGCCGTCCCAGCAGGAACGGCCCGATGAGCACACCCGCGATCAGATAAGCCGTTACGTCCGGCAGCTTGAACCGCCCCAGTACGCGGGTCATCATGAGCCCGGCGAAAATCGCAACCGCGATCGACAGCAATGCAACCATATCCACAATCCTTCTTTCTCAAAACAATAAGGGGTGTAAAACCCCACGAAGCCATAATGTACCACTTTTTCCGAAGCGTGTCAACGGGAACGTCCTGTTTGAACCCCT
>CADBQE010000243.1 GCA_902796695.1 uncultured Lachnospiraceae bacterium | reverse complement strand
GCCTGCGTGGGCGCTTCGGTAGGCGCCGCGGTCGGGGCTTCCGTGGTAACAGCGGGGTCGGCAGGCGCCGCGGTAGTGGCGTCAGGCTGCTTGCCGCACCCGATCAGAGACAGGATCATCAGCAGAGACAATCCCAGAGCAGCAAATCTTTTCATTTCTTTTCTCCTTTTTCCTCATCTTATAAAAAACAGCATAAGGATCGCGGTGGGGGACCCGTCCGGGTCAGGCGTGCGCGGCGTTATAGGCGGCGCGGCAGGCTTTGGCCAGCTGGCCGGCGCACGAGGTGGGCTTGGAGCCGCAGGTCACGGCGCCGAGCTTGGATTCGATTTCTTCTACGGTCATTCCTTCCACCAGGATGGGGATGGCGGTCAGGTTTCCGGGGCAGCCCCCGAAGAATTTAACGTTATGCACCGTGTCGCCGTCCAGATCCAGGCTGATCACCTGGGAACAGGTCCCTTCGGTCAGGTAATCAAAGTGCTTCATCAGTTTCCTCCGTATTGTGTCTGAAATACCGGTATAAGAATAATGTATACATCTTATACCAGCTTAATTATGGGAGCGGAAGAGCGGCTTGTCAAGTCTTTGTTAATTTTTTTACAAACTCTATTGCAAAAACGGACCGGACGGTGTATATTGCTATGTGGGGCAGAAGTGATCTGGCCCGAAACTGACAGACAGAGGTATTCTATGAAATCGGATGAGATCATAGTGGGCAGCAGCGGCCGGGGCCTGGAAGAAGCCCTGAACGAAACGGAAGCCGTTGCCGTGTACAAAGGCCTTTCGAAGAAAGACGGTCTGCATCTGCGCCTGCTGACCGAAGAAATGATGGGGATGCTGCGGGCTGTGACCGGCGAAACGGAGGCCGTCTTCTGGATCGATGACGTCCGGAACAACTTCAGACTGCATCTGAAGACGGATACCGTGATGGATCCGCAGAAGCGCGAAGCACTGCTGTCGGCATCCACGAGCGGCCGGAATCAGGCGGCGCGGGGCATTGTCGGCAAACTGCGGGATATTTTCGAAGAAGCCATGGAAGCGCAGGATGACGATCCCACGATGGAATATTACGATGACTGGCGCTATGACGCCGGCATGACAGTGGGAGCCGGTCTGCCGCCGCTGTCTTATTCCGCCGGCTGGTCCCTGAACCAGTACCGCTCCAGACTGGAACGGAACCGGCTGGAAGCATGGGACGAACTCGAAAAATCTCTGATAGCCAACCTGGCGGATGAAGTCCAGATCTTTATCCGGGGCGGTTCGGTGGAAATGATCATTTTCAAGTCATTTTAGGAACGGGACAGAAAAGGAAGGAGAACCTGCATGAATATTCGCACCAAGAAAGACAACAAAGCCCTGACCGTTGCGGTGGAAGGACGTCTGGATACGTCTACCGCCCCTCAGCTGGAAGAATGCCTGAACAGCTCGCTGGAAGGGATCGAAGAGCTCTCGCTGGATCTCAGTGCGCTGGATTATATCTCATCGGCCGGTCTGCGCGTGCTGCTCAGCGCCCAGAAGCGGATGATGAAGCAGGGACAGATGCAGATCACCGGGGCCAATGAAACGGTCATGGAGATCTTTGAGATTACGGGCTTTTCGGATATTTTAACGATCCGATAGTCACCGGGACCCGAAGTACCCACCCGAAAGAGAGCGGCCTACCGCTCTCTTTGTACATATTGACGCCGGAAACGGCAATTTTGAAGATGACAGCAACAGACCGTTCAAACGGTCTGAAGAAATAAAAGGAGGAGTTGAATGAACGCTGAAAAATATACGCAGAAAGCCATGGAAGCGCTTCAGGCTTCCCAGACACTGGCTGTGGAGCGTGACCACGCGAACATCACGCCGGAGCATCTTTTCTATGCTCTGCTGGAACAGGAAGGCGGCCTGATCGGGTCTCTCTTTACCAAAATGGGAGCGGACTGCGGACGGCTGCTGGAAAAAACGGACCGGATCTTAAATGCCATGCCCCGGGTCTCCGGCGGACAGGTCTATCTGTCGCGGGAACTGGAAAAGATCATGGGCTTTTCGGAGAAGGTCGCTGCCCGCATGAAGGACGAGTACCTCTCCGTGGAGCATCTGATGCTGGGCCTGTTCGAATACCCGACACCGGCCCTTAAGAAGCTGTTTGCGGAAGAAGGCCTGGACAAGGAAGCCTTCATGAAGACCCTGGCTTCCGTCCGGAATTTCCGGGTGACCAGCGACAATCCGGAGGATACGGTGGATGCCCTCTCCAAGTACGGAACCGACCTGGTGGAACGCGCCCGCAGCGGCAAGATGGACCCCGTGATCGGGCGGGACAATGAGATCCGCAGTGTGATCCGCATTCTGTCGCGCAAGACCAAAAACAATCCGGTGCTGATCGGGGAACCCGGCGTGGGCAAGACCGCCATCGCCGAAGGCCTGGCCCAGCGGATCCTGAAGGGGGACGTCCCGGACGGCCTGAAAGACAAGACCATCTTTTCCCTGGATATGGGCGCGCTGGTAGCCGGCGCCAAGTACCGGGGCGAATTCGAAGAGCGGCTCAAAGCCGTGCTGGAGCAGGTCCGCAAATCCGAAGGGAAGATCCTGCTCTTCATCGATGAGCTGCATCTGATCGTGGGCACCGGCAAAACGGACGGCGCCATGGACG
>CADBQE010000242.1 GCA_902796695.1 uncultured Lachnospiraceae bacterium | reverse complement strand
GGAAGCGGAGCTTACCTGAAAAGCTCCGTTTTTTACTATTTCCGTGTAACACAGGCCCTTTTTTTACGAGTATACAGACAGAAGGCGGGAAGGAGGAAACAGCAGCTCATGGAAGACAGCAGGATCGTGGAGATGTTCCTGACGCGGCAGGAAGCGGCCGCCGCCGCGGCACAGGAAAAATATGCCTCCTACTGCCTTTCCGTGGCCAGACGGATCCTCGGCAATGAGCAGGATGCGGAATAAGCGGTGAACGACGCCTTTCTGGCGGCCTGGAACAGCATTCCGCCGCAGCGTCCCGAAGTCCTTTCCGCCTATCTTGCCAAACTGACCAGACGGATCGCCGTAGACCGGATCCGCCGCAATGCGGCGGAAAAACGCGGCGGCGGCGAATGGGAAGCCGCCCTGGAAGAGATGGAAGACGTCCTTCCGGGCCGCGCGGATCCCGCCGGGGAACTGGAAGCAAAGGAGCTGGAGGCCGCTGTAGGCCGTTTCCTGAAGAGCCTTCCGGAAGCCGACCGTCTGCTGTTTCTGGCGCGGTACTGGCATTTCCGGCCCATGGCCGAAATCGCCCGGGCAATGGGATGCCGGGAAGGTGCTGTCCGCACCCGCCTGCATCGCCTGCGCCGCAGGCTGAAAGCACTGCTCGAAAAGGAAGGGTATCTCTCATGAACCGTATAGATCTTCTGGAAGCCCTCGGCGCCGCCGAGGATAAAGATATTCAAGCTGCCGCCGGGAAACTGCCCGCCGCGCCTTCTCCCCGAAAAACCCTGCTCCGCATGGGCGCCGCCGCGGCCGTCGTCTGCCTTTTCGTATTCGCCGCCTCGCGGACACTTTTCGGTGAAAATCGGATAAATACCATCACGATGCCGTTGATGCAGGAACAGCCGACGGACAGTACAGAGTCTTATTCTTATGACGATGCAGTTTACTTTACCACCACGCAGTCGCTCTATGTCGGCTGGATCCCGAACCCTTTCCTTTCCCTTCCTGAGGAGGTCCCCCTGCTGACAGACAAAGACTGGGAAATCCCGCGGGAACGGCAGCAGCTGTATTTTGTGACAAGCCTTTTCGACGATGAAACTTCCGGGATGTTCCATATGATCCGGGAAGTCGAAAAAATGTACTGCAGGGATCATCCGGAAGACCCGCAGATCAATTACGCGGTCTACAGCCCGGTCTATTCCGTCGGCGCGGACGGAACCGCCGCCGTGCGCGAATGGATCTCCCCAGACGTATATATGGGCCGGATCCGCGGCATTTTTACCATAACGCTTCCGAAGTATCCGGAACAGATGCAGGCCGTATACACGAAGCGTGACGACGGTGCGGAAGACTGGATCGCGCGGCTGGAGGGGCTGGCCCGCTGTTCCTCCGAAAAATCCCCCCTCTGTTTCCTGCGGGACGAACAGATCGGCCTTATAGGCCTTGCGGGCGAAAACGCCTATCTGATCCGTCCGGCGAAAGGAGATCCGCTCCCCCCTTCCTCGATCACCCCCGCCCGGTATGTTCCGAACGGCGAAAAACTGAACGTCCAGCGGCTCGATCTGTCCGGCACCGGGATCCCGGTCCCTTACCGGGCCGAACTGACCGCGGAGCAGGAGCGCCGCTATAAGGATATCCTGATCTCCGAGAAGGACAATCCTTTCCTGACAGACTATGATGTGACGGGGATGAGCGAAGAAGAGATTCAGAAGTATTTCCGGAAAATCATGTCCGACCAGAGCCCGGCCGTCACCGCGGCCAACTACCTCTCCCGGAATGTGATCCTGTCGTACGACAAATACGGCAGGTCCGTATACCGGGAGGAATACGGCGGATGCTATATCAGGTACAACAAACTCGCCGTCATTATTCCGACCCGCGTGGAAGGAGCGGAAGAGTATCTGACCTCTCTGTTCCGGGAGCATTTTACGGACCGTGTCATCTTTGTCTATGCGGAATACAGCTATAATGAACTGCGGGAGTTTCAGGAAAAGACAGTCCTGCCGGCGTTTAAAGAGGCCGGGATCCGGTGGTATGAGATCGGACCGGACGAATATCGGAACTGCGTGCATGCGGTCGTCAGCGAACGGGACCTGGTCCGCTGCTGCGAACTGATCCTCGAAAAAGGCTGGGTCGGAAGGATCCGGCTGGAACGCATGGACAGCGCGCCGGTGTTTACAGAGGATTGATCCTGCGAAGCCGAATACAGCTGGAACGAACCCGAGAGATTATGGAAAGGAGATTTTTTTATGCAGAAGATCAGTAAAAAAGCATTCTTGCTCATACTTGCAGCCATCGTGATCCTGGGAGCCGCGGCTTTTTTCCTCTTTCGGGATGACCCTTCCTCTCCCCTGACAAGGGCGCAGCGGAAAGAATACGCCGGGATCTATTACGACTGGAAGGAAAACGAACGGGACGCCCGTCACATGAAGCAGACCGGGATCGACCAGAACAGCACGGCCATGAGAGCTGCGAGGCATCTTTCGGAGAAGGCGGTCAGCGGATATAGCCGGGAAGGAATGCCCGAGTACCGTCCGGAATACGGCGGATACGACATTTACGGGAGTAAGATCCGGATCTACGTGCCCCGCGCGGTCCCCGGCGCGAGGGAATGGGCGGAGTCGGCGGTGCCCGAAACGCTGCGGGACGCAGCGGAGTTCCGGGAAGTGGAAAACAGCTACGTTGATCTGATGGAATTCATGAACGGCGAAATGAATCGGACCGTCCTGTCCGGAAACATCAGGATATTTACCGCCGGGGTGGAGCCTTCCCTGAACGCGGTCCTCATCACGGTCCATTATGACGACGTGGCCAAAGCCTGCGAACTGGTGCGGGAACAACACTGGGTAGGCCGGGTTATGGTGGAAGACGGCGGGAGGAGCGGTCCGGAACTTACATGACGGAAAAGCGGAAAAATCGCGTATTTCCCGCAAAAACGGCTTTACAAACCCGGATAAATATGTTAAATTAGTTCACGCGCCTGTGCCGGGCTCCCGGAACTCCCAACCGGAGCGCAGCAGCAGGTAAGAATACTTTATGGGAGGCTGTTATGACCAGCAAAGAAAAGAAGGCGGAAATCATCGCCCAGTACGGAAAGAACCCTCAGGATACCGGCTCGCCCGAAGTGCAGATCGCTCTGATGACCGAGCGCATCCGCGAACTCACCGAGCACCTTAAAGTCCATGCCAAGGATAACCATTCCCGCCGCGGTCTGTTTATCCTGGTCGGCCGTCGCCGGGGCCTGCTGGATTACATGAAGGCCAACGACATCGAGGCCTATCGTAACCTGATCGAGCGTCTGGGGATCCGCAGATAATTCCGCTGCCAGAGGGTGGAGCTTCCACCCTCTGCTTTTGTGTAGCACTTTGTTTCAGAATCGGCGGCAGAGTGATTCGGGACATCAAATAAGGGGATGAAGCCTCGTCCGTTTATTTGTTGTTTCGAACTTCTGCCGCCAGCAAAATCAGAAAAGGAGAACTTATGTACAAGACCTATTCTATGGAACTGGCCGGCCGGACGCTGTCCGTGGATATCGGCCGGGTCGGCGCGCAGGCCAACGGCTGCGCGTTCATGCACTACGGCGATACCATCGTCTGCTCCACCATTGCGGCTTCCGAAAAGCCCCGCGACGGCATCGACTTCTTCCCCCTGACCGTGGAGTACGAAGAAAAAATGTACTCCGTCGGCAAGATCCCGGGCGGCTTCAACAAGCGCGAAGGCAAAGCCTCCGAGCACGCCACGCTGGCCAGCCGCGTGATCGACCGTCCGATGCGTCCTCTGTTCCCGAAGGATTACCGCAACGACGTGACCTTAAGCAACCTGATCATGAGCGTGGATCCGGACTGCAATCCGGACGTGGTCGCCATGCTGGGCTGCTCCATCGCCACTTCCATTTCGGATGTTCCGTTTGACGGCCCTATTGCCGCCACCATGGTCGGCTTAGTGGACGGAAAACTCTGCTTCAACCCCACCGAGGCCGAGCGCCTGGCCTCCGACCTGGCTCTGACCGTCGCCTCCACGAAGGACAAAGTCATCATGATCGAAGCCGGCGCCAACGAAGTCCCGGAAAACATCATGCTGGACGCCATCTTCCAGGCTCACGAACTGAACAAGACCATCATCGCCTGGATCCAGACCATCGTGGACGAAGTGGGCAAGCCCAAACACAGCTACGAATCTCATGTGATCCCGGCCGAACTGTACGACGATATGGTCGCCTTCATCACCCCCGAAGGCATGGAAGAAGCCGTCTTCACCGATGAAAAAGCCGTCCGCGACGAAAACATCCGCGAGATCACGGCCCGTCTGGAAGAGCGCTACGCGGACAACGAAGAGTGGCTGCCTCTGGTAGGCGAAGCCGTCTATCAGTTCCAGAAGAAGACCGTGCGCAAGATGATCCTGAAGGACCGCAAGCGTCCCGACGGCCGCCGCATGGACCAGATCCGTCCGCTGCATGCGGAAGTGGATGTCCTGCCCCGTACCCACGGCTCCGCCATGTTCACCCGCGGCCAGACGCAGATCATCGACGCCTGCACGCTGGCTCCGCTGTCCGAAGCCCAGAAGATCGACGGCCTGGACCGCACCGTAACGCAGAAGCGCTATATTCACCACTACAACTTCCCCAGCTGGTCCGTAGGCGAGACCAAGCCTTCCCGCGGACCGGGACGGCGTGAGATCGGTCACGGCGCGCTGGCGGAACGGGCCCTGCTGCCCATGATCCCTTCCACGGAAGAGTTCCCTTACGCGATCCGCTGCGTGTCCGAGACCATGGAATCCAACGGTTCCACTTCCCAGGCCAGCGTCTGCTCCTCCTGCATGTCCCTGATGGCAGCCGGAGTTCCGCTGAAGGCCATGGTGGCAGGCATTTCCTGCGGACTGGTGACCGGCGAGACCGATGACGATTAT
>CADBQE010000241.1 GCA_902796695.1 uncultured Lachnospiraceae bacterium | reverse complement strand
TGTGAACGAAGTCAACATTGAAAACACCTACCGCCTGCTGGTCACCCATCTGTACCAGAATGCCTACACCACCAAGGAAAATGCCGGCGGCTTGCTGCATTACTTCTACATCCTGGATGAATGGGCCATCCTGCCCTGCCTGATCTTCATGGGCGTGGGCGCCATGACGGACTTTGCCCCGCTGATCGCCAACCCCATCAGCTTCCTGCTGGGTGCTGCCGCTCAGTTCGGTATCTATGTGGCTTATCTGGGTGCTATCCTCCTGGGATTCAAGGGCTCCGAAGCCGCTGCGATCTCCATCATCGGCGGTGCCGACGGCCCGACCTCCATCTTCCTGGCCTCCAAGCTGGGCCAGTTCCACCTGATGGGCCCGATCGCCGTAGCCGCTTATTCCTACATGTCCCTGGTTCCCATGATCCAGCCTCCCATCATGAAGCTGATGACCACGGAGAAAGACCGCAAGATCAGAATGGGCCAGCTGCGTCCCGTTTCCAAACTGGAACGCATCCTGTTCCCGATCATCATCACCATCGTGGTCGCCATGATCCTGCCTTCCACCGCTCCTCTGATCGGTATGCTGATGCTCGGCAACCTGTTCCGCGAATGCGGCGTGACCCGTCAGCTGCAGGAGACCGCTTCCAACGCCCTGATGTACATCGTAGTTATCCTGCTGGCCGTGTCCGTAGGTGCTACCACCAGTGCGGAAGCCTTCCTGCGTGTTGAAACGCTGAAGATCGTGCTGCTGGGCCTGGTCGCTTTCGCCTTCGGTACGTTCGGCGGCATGCTGTTAGGTCAGGTGCTGTCCAAAGCCACCAAGGGCAAGATCAACCCGCTGATCGGTTCCGCCGGTGTGTCTGCCGTTCCCATGGCAGCCCGTGTGTCCCAGAAAGTGGGCGCTCAGGCGGATCCTACCAACTTCCTGCTGATGCACGCCATGGGCCCGAACGTGGCCGGCGTTATCGGCACCGCCGTCGCGGCCGGCGTCTTCATGGCCATCTACGGCGTTTTCTAATCAACCCTACAGCCAAGGGGCGGTGCTTGTTTGCGCCGCCCCTTTTTTCCACCCTGACAGGGCCATCCGGGGACGTTCCTCCGGCCCTGTTTCTGTTTTCAGAGGATAATGTGACAAAGGAACCGTCCCTCTGTCACCAACCGCATGTCGATTTGAAAGGAGCGCTATGCCTGATATCAAACCCAGACCCGTTAAAATCACAGAGACCGTGCTGCGTGACGGCCATCAGTCCCTGATCGCAACCCGCATGACCACCGAACAGATGCTTCCCATCGTCGAAAAGATGGACGAGGTGGGATATTACTCCGTGGAATGCTGGGGCGGCGCGACCTTCGACGCGTCCCTGCGCTTCCTGGGAGAGGATCCGTGGGACCGCCTGCGCAGACTGCGCGCCGGTTTTAAGAAAACGAAGCTGCAGATGCTGTTCCGCGCCCAGAACATCCTGGGCTACCGCCATTACGCGGACGACGTGGTGGACTATTTCGTCAAAAAATCGCTGGACAACGGCATCGACATCATCCGCATCTTCGACGCGCTGAACGACCTCCGCAACCTGGAGACCGCCGTGAACGCGACCAAAAAATACGGCGGCCACGTCCAGACCGCCATCTCGTACACGCTGGGCGAACCTTATACGATCGAGTATTTCACCAATCTGGCGAAATCCATGGAAAGCATGGGCGCGGATTCCATCTGCGTGAAAGACATGGCCGGCCTGCTGATCCCCTACGAGGCGGAAAAACTGGTCAAGGCCCTGAAGAAGGCCGTCAAAGTCCCCATCCAGCTCCATACGCACTATACCAGCGGCGTGGCCGCCATGAGCTATATGCGCGGCATTGAAGCCGGCGCGGATATCATCGACACCGCCATAAGCCCCTTTGCCCTGGGCACCAGCCAGCCCTCCACCGAAGTCATGGCCCGCACGTTCAAAGGCACGCCCTATGACACCGGCTTGAACGAAGAACTGCTGCTGGAGATCGCGGACTATTTCCGTCCCATCCGGGAAGAAGCATTGGCCAGCGGCCTGCTGAACCCCAAGGTGCTGGGCGTGGATATCAATACCCTGAAATATCAGGTGCCCGGCGGTATGCTGAGCAACCTGGTGAGCCAGCTGAAGGACCAGCACGCGGAAGACAAATTCTACGAAGTGCTGCAGGAGATCCCGCGCGTGCGCGACGATCTGGGCATGCCTCCGCTTGTAACGCCCTCCAGCCAGATCGTGGGCACCCAGGCTGTCATGAACGTTCTGTTCGGCGGCCGCTACAAAGTCGCGACCAAGGAAACCAAGGCGCTGCTGCACGGCGAATACGGCCAGACAGTCCGGCCTTTCAATAAAGAGGTACAGAAGAAGGTTCTGGGCGATGCGCAGCCCATCACCTGCCGCCCCGCTGACCTGATCGAAAACGAACTGCCCAGACTGCGCGAGGAGATCAAGGACTACAGCATCCAGGACGAAGACGTCCTGACCTATGCCCTGTTCCCGCAGGTCGCCATGGAATTCTTCAAGGAACGCAAGGCCGGCTTCCCGAAGAAGAAGGCTGCCGAAGAAGCCGCCAAAGCCGAAAAAGCCGCCGCGGAAGCCGCAAAGCATGCGCCCGCTCCGGCCGCATCTTCCGCCGCACCGGCTCAGGTGAAACTGGTCCCGCTGCCCGCTCCGTTCCTGGGCTCCTACCCCGGAGTCGTGGGAGAGCAGGCGGCCGCGCTGGCCTCGCATGCGCCCAAAGCCGGTGACACCATGGAAGGCAGCGCAAAATTCGGAGGAATTCCCGTCGATTATAAAGTTGACTGCATAGGCTGAGTGCGCTAAAATACGGACGTGCGGGACTTTCTGCCCGCCGCTTCCGCGAAAACCACATCTGTCCCCCGGGCTTTTTCCGGCCCGCCATTCTTGACAAGAGGAGAAAACGAATGCAAACTGATGTCCGCCCGGCCGAAATGGCCCGTATCAACACTCCCGAACTGGCCCAGACTTTCATTCAGGAACAAATCAATGCCATCCGTGCCCAGGTGGGCGACGGCAAGGTGCTGCTGGCCCTTTCCGGCGGCGTGGACTCTTCGGTCGTAGCCGCCCTGCTGATCAAGGCCATCGGCCGGCAGCTCGTCTGCGTTCACGTGAATCACGGCCTGCTCCGCAAGGGCGAGCCCGAACAGGTCATTAAAGTATTCGGCGAAGAACTGGGCGCCAACCTGATCTATGTGGATGCCACCGACCGCTTCCTGGACAAACTGGCCGGCGTGGCCGATCCGGAAACCAAGCGGAAAATCATCGGCGCCGAATTCATCGATGTCTTTGTGGAAGAAGCGCAGAAGCTGGAAGGCATCCGCTTCCTGGCCCAGGGCACCATTTACCCGGACATCCTGGAATCCGTCGCC